>CASDZZ010000011.1 GCA_949285875.1 uncultured bacterium
ATTATTACAAATTAAACCGCCGTATACCGAACGGTACGTACGGTGGTGTGAGAGGGAAAAGTATTTACTATTTTAGTAAAAAGTTTTCTCTACTCGATTATAAATTGCTACAATATTTTTATTTCTTATGTTATAATAATTTTGTTAGAATAGAAAAGAAGAATGAAAGAGGTATAATTATGACAGAATTAGAAAAGTTAGATGGGTATTTTAGAGCAGCAAACTATATATCTGCGTGTCAACTTTATTTGCTTGATAATCCACTTTTAAAGAGACCTTTAGAAAATAATGATATTAAAAAGAAGTTAGTAGGGCATTGGGGTACTGTTCCAGGGCAAAATTTTATTTATACTCATTTAAATAGAATAATTAAAAAAAATGATTTAAATATGATATATATTTCAGGACCAGGTCATGGTGGTAACTTTATGATTTCTAATACTTATTTAGAAGGAAGTTATACAGAAAAATATCCTAATATTACTATGGATGAACCTGGGCTTAAGAAACTTTTTAGACAGTTTTCTTTTCCAGGCGGGGTTCCCAGCCATGTTGCTCCAGAAACTCCAGGATCTATTCATGAAGGTGGGGAATTAGGTTATAGTCTTGCTCATGCTTTTGGAGCTGTTTTTGATAATCCTTCTTTAATAGCTGCTTGTGTTGTTGGTGATGGTGAGGCTGAAACAGGACCTCTTGCAACATCTTGGCATGGAATAAAGTTTTTAAATAAAAAAACTGATGGGGTAGTACTTCCTATTTTGCATCTTAATGGTTATAAAATAAGTAACCCAACTGTTTTTTCTAGAATGACTAATGAGGAAATAGCTAGTTTCTTTTATGGCTGTGGTTATAAACCTTATTTGGTTGAAGGTTCAGACCAAATAAAAATGCATGAAAAAATGGCTAAAACATTAGATGCAGTTTTAAATGATATAAAATTAATTAAATCATCTAATGATGAAGAAATAGCTAGATGGCCGATGGTGATTTTAAGAACTCCTAAAGGATGGACAGGTCCTAAAAACGTTGATGGTAAAAACATTGAAGGTTCGTTTAGAGCTCATCAAGTGCCAATTTCAATGGAAAAAGAAGAACATTTAAAACTATTAGAAGACTGGCTTAGAAGCTATAAACCAGAAGAATTATTTGATTCTAACGGAACGTTAATTAAAGAGTTAAGAGAAACTTGTCCTGTTGGAGATAAAAGGATGGGTGCAAATCCGCATACTAACGGAGGTTTATTAAGAAAGCCACTTATTATGCCTAACTTTGCTGACTATAAGGTTGATGTTTTATCGCCAGGTTCAGTAAAAAAACAAGACATGCTTGTTTTAAGTAGTTTTATTAGAGATATTTTTAAACTTAATAAGGAAGAACGTAACTTTAGAATATTTGGTCCAGATGAAACTATGTCAAACAGGCTTTATGCAGTTTTTTCTGAAACTAACCGTGACTGGCAACTTGAAGTAAAAGAAAATGATGAGTACTTATCAAAAGATGGAAGAGTTGTTGATTCTATGCTTTCTGAGCATTTATGCGAGGGAATGCTTGAAGGTTATTTATTAACTGGTAGACATGGCTTTTTTGCTAGCTACGAAGCTTTTATTAGAATTGTTGATTCAATGGCAGCACAACATGCAAAATGGCTTAAAGTATGTAATGAAATACCATGGAGAAAACCTATTTCTTCACTTAACTTCTTGTTAGCTTCTAACGTATGGCAGCAAGATCACAACGGATTTACCCATCAAGACCCAGGTTTTTTAGATCATATTGCAAATAAAAAGGTAGATGTTGTAAGAATGTATCTGCCACCAGATGCTAACTGTTTGTTATCATGTATTGACCACTGTTTAAAAAGTAAGAATTACGTAAACGTAATAATAGCATCTAAACATCCTTCATATCAGTGGCTTAACATGGGTGAAGCAATAAAACATTGTACCAATGGCATTGGAACGTGGAATTTTGTAAGTAATGATCCTAATCCTGATATAATTATGGCATGCTCAGGAGATACTCCTACGTTGGAGATGATAGCAGCTACTAAAATATTAAAAGAATATGTACCTGATTTAAAAGTTAGATTTATAAACGTAGTTGATTTAATGAAATTAGACTCAACAACTAAGCATCCGCATGCTTTAACAGATGGAGCTTATGACTCATTATTTACTATTGATAAACCTATTATCTTTGCTTTCCACGGATATCCTACGTTAATTCACGAACTTACTTACTTTAGACATAATCATAACATTCATGTTCATGGTTACATAGAAGAGGGTACTATAACTACCCCATTTGATATGAGGGTTAAAAATAAACTAGACCGTTATAATCTAGTTATAGATGCCGTTAATAATTTAAATTTAGGTGAACTTGGTGAAAAGATAATTAGCGATATGAAAGACAAATTATTAAAACATTCTAATTATATTGTAGAACATGGTGAAGACATGGAAGAAATAAGAAACTGGAAATTTTAATATTTCTAGTTTTTTATATTTTTTAGGAGAATTTATTGTGTTATAATATGAATAATTTAAAAAGGAGAAAAAGAATGAATAAAGTTGCGCTAATAACTGGTGCTTCAAGGGGAATAGGAAGTGCTTGTGCTATAGAGTTTGCTAAACATAATTATAATATAATAATTAATTACGTATCTGATGATTCTTCAGCTTCAAAATTAAAAAGTATTATTACTGAAAACTATGGGGTAGATGTAATGCTTTATAAATGTGATGTATCAGACGAAAATAAAGTTAAAGATATGGTAGAAAAAAGCTTGAATCATTTTGGAAGGATAGACGTACTTGTTAATAATGCGGGTATTGCAATTGATACAACTTTTGAAGATAAAACAGTAAGTAATTTTAGAAAAATAATTGATGTTAATTTAATAGGTCCTTTTTTAGTTTCAAGACAAGTTGGAAAATATATGATGAAAGAAAAAAAAGGAGTTATTATAAATGTTTCTTCTAATAATGCTTTAGAATCTTACTATGAATATAGTTTGGATTATGATGCTTCTAAGGCAGGACTTATTAACCTTACTCATAATTTATCTAAGTATTTTGCTCCATATATAAGGGTTAATGCGGTAGCGCCTGGATGGGTTAATACAGAAATGAATAAAGAACTTGATAAAGATTATATAGATGAGGAAAGCAAGAATATATATTTAAAAAGATTTGCAGAAAAAGAAGAGATTGCTAAAGTAATATACTTTTTAGCTAGTGATGATGCAAGTTATATAAATAATGAAGTAATAAGAGTTGATGGTGGAACAACTCATGATTAGAAAGTAATTTTTAAGAAAGATGTGATGATATGTATAATGATTTTAGTATAAGTGACAAAGCTAGGAAACTTGTTTTAAAAGCAGAAAAAGATTTAAAAGATGAGTTTCAAAAAATAGATGAAATATGTGATATAAATAGTTTAAAAGTACTTAAGGCTTTTAATAGAAATAATATTTCAGAAGCTCACTTTAATAGTACAACTGGATATGGTTATGATGATGTGGGAAGAGATGCTATAGAAAAAGTATTTGCTGAGGTTTTAGGTGCTGAAGATGCACTAGTAAGAAGTCAGTTTATTTCTGGATCTCATGCACTTAATGTGGCTTTATTTTCGTATTTAAGACCAGGAGATTTAATGCTTAGTATAACCGGAACACCCTATGATACCTTACATGAGGTAATAGGAATAAAGGATAATCCTAGTTCATTAAAATCTTTTGGAATAAAATATGATCAAATTGATTTGATAAATGATGATTTTAACTATCAAGGAATAACAGATTATTTAAAAAACAACAAAGTTAAATTAATAGAAATCCAGAGGTCAAAAGGGTATTCAACAAGGAAAAGTTTAACAATTGATAAGTTAAAAAAAGTAATTGATGAAATAAGAAAAGTAGATAAAGAAGTTATTATAATGGTAGATAATTGTTATTGTGAATTTGTTGAAACTTTAACTCCTTGTGAAGTTGGAGCAGATATAATAGTTGGATCTTTAATTAAGAATTTAGGTGGAGGTATTGCACCTAATGGAGCTTATATTGCAGGAAGAAAAGATCTTATTAATTTAGCTGGAGAAAGACTTACTTTGCCGGGTGAAGGAAGAGAAGTAGGACCTAGTTTGGGTATTAATAAAGCTATTTTGCAGGGATTTTTTATGGCTCCTAGTGTTGTAGCTTCTGCTTTAAAAACAGCTGTTTTAACTAGTAAAGTTTTGGAAGATTTGGGATTCAAGGTAGAGCCTAGGTATAATGATCAAAGAGCTGATATAGTTCAAAACATTATATTTGGAAATGAAAAAGATTTGGTTGATTATTGTGCAGGAATTCAAAATGCATCTCCTGTTGATTCCTTTGTAAATCCTATTCCTTGGGATATGCCGGGTTATGATGATAAAGTAGTTATGGCAGCAGGTGCATTCACACATGGTTCTTCTATTGAATTATCTTGTGATGGACCAATAAGGGAACCTTTTATAGCTTACCAGCAAGGTAGTTTGACTTATTCTTATGGTAAAATAGCTGTTATGAAGGCGGTTCAAAAATTACTTGATAATAAATAGCAAAAAGCGTAAAGATAACTAGTTTATCTTGCGCTTTTTTAAATACTTTTAAAAACACGTGTTATAATAAATAGATAAGGAGGTAATATGAAAAATAAAAATTTATTGTTTATAATATTTATTTCTATTTTTTTAATATTAATTCTTACTTATTTTACTTACTATAAAAAAAATATTATTATTAAAAATTTTACCGACCACGAAAAGGTAGAAGTATTTAATGATTACAAAGAAAAGGGTCTTGATGTTTGCTATGGAAATAGACTAAGTTGTAAGAAAATTAAATATAAAAGAAGCGGAGAAGTTAACACTAGTAAGTTAGGTAATTATAAAATAACTTATGAAATAACTTACAAAGATAAAACTTTAATAAAAAACAAGATTGTAGAAGTGTCAGATTCTAAAGCTCCTGAATTAAAAATAGAAGGAACCCATGATAATGTTTGCCCAAATGGAAAGACTGATAAAGTAACATTTTCTGCTGTAGATAACTATGATGGTGATATAACTGATAAAATAAAGTATAAATTAGAAAATAATAGAATAATATATAAGGTAACTGATTCATCTGGAAATGAAACTAAAAAGGAGTTTGATGTTACCATATATGATAATGAAAAACCAGTTCTAATTTTAGCGGGAGACCAAACCGTTTACTTAGGACTTGGAAATGATTATAAAGAAGATGGTTATACAGCTATTGATAATTGTGATGGAAACATAACAAATAATGTTGAGGTAAAAGGAAAAGTTGATATTAATAAAGCAGGAACATACGAACTTATATATAGTGTAAAGGACTCTTTTAATAACATAACAGAAGCTAGTAGAACCATTAAGGTATTTCCTAAAAATAATTACGTGCCTGGTCAAATATCTCCAAAAACGATATACTTAACATTTGATGATGGGCCAGGACCTTATACTGAAAAACTACTTAATATATTAAATACTTATAACGCTAAAGCTACCTTTTTTGTTATAGGTACTAATACCAGATATGATTATTTAATAACTAAAGAACACGAACAAGGTCATACGGTTGGTCTTCATAGTTTTACGCATGTTTATAGTAACATATATAGAAGTGTTGATTCCTATATGAATGATTTGTTAATGTTAAGAGATAAAGTTAAAAATCTTACTGGTACTGAATCTAGAATTATTAGGTTTCCTGGAGGAAGTTCTAATACGGTTAGCAAGAAATATAAAGTTGGTATAATGAATGAATTAACTAAAAAGGTAGAAGAAATAGGTTTTAGATACTTTGATTGGAATATAATGTCAGGAGATGCTGGAAACACAAAAGATCCAAACAAAATAGTTCAAAATGTAATTTCAGGTATAAAACCTAATAATATAAATGTTGTTCTTATGCACGACATTAAACCTTATACAATAGAAGCAGTGCCTAGAATAATTGAATATGGGTTGGCAAATGGTTACACATTTGCACCACTTACAATGGAAAGCCCGGTAGTTCATCAAAAGGTAAATAATTAACGTATCAAATAGATACGTTTTTTTATGATGTTGTAATTATTTCAAAAAAATTTATTTGCATTTAATGTATTAGGGGTGAAAAAATGGAAAAAAAAGGTATTGATATAAGTTATCACCAAGGTAATATAGATTTTAAAAAGCTAAAGGAAAACGTTGATTTTGTAATGGTAAGAACTAGCTATGGTGATTTTTATGAGGATAAGAGACATAAAGAATATATATCAGAATTAGAAAAATATAAAATTCCTTATGGCCTTTATCATTTTTCCTATGCTACTAGTGTAGAAGCTTCAAAAAATGCGGCAAAAAAATTTATAAAATTAATAAAAAATTATAATCCTACTTATCCAGTAGTTATTGATATTGAGTCGTCAGAAGTTACAAGTGATGTTAGAAATGATACTTTAGTAGAAATTACAAAAGCTTTTTGTGAAGAAGTAGAAAAATCAGGCTATTATGTAATGATATATGCTAATTTAGATTACTTAAATAATAAATTAAATAATAGCATTTTAGATAAGTATGATAAATGGTTAGCACAGTGGTCTAATAAACCAACATATAATAAGCCTTTTGGTATGTGGCAATATTCTTCTAAGGGTAAGATTCCAGGTATTAATGGTAATGTTGATTTAAATATCGCTTATAAAGATTACCCAAGCTTAATACAAAAATTACCGGAGGAAGATTTAAAAGAAGATACTAATTATGTTGTGAAAAAAGGAGATACGATTTTTATGGGGAATAATGAGTAATAATTAAGGACTTTATTAAATAAATAAGATTATAAATGATGAAGGAGATATAAAAAACTACTTTTTGTGTGATATAATAATTGTAGAAATGAGGTGCAAATTGTGAATATAAATATTAATAGAGTAAAAATAATTTTTACAATTCCTTTAAAAAATGTAGATGAAGTTAGAAATACAATCTGTGGTGTTGGTGCAGGAATTATTGGAAATTATACATATTGTTCAACATCTACTAAAGTGTTGGGAACATTTAAGCCAAATGATAATGCTAATCCTCATATTGGTGAAAAGAATAAATTGGAATTTGTTGAAGAAGAAAAAATAGAAGTGGTTTGTGATATAGAAAATGTTAAAAAAGTTATTCAAGAATTAAGAAAAATTCATCCTTATGAAGAACCGTCTATAGATATAATACCTTTATTGGATGAAGAGAATTTTAAGTAGATTAAGGTGATATGTATGGGTGATCATGTAGAGTTATTGGATGTATATGATGATAAAGGGGTTAAAACTGGCAAAGTTGTTAAAAGAGGAGTAAAAGATAGTTCGTTTAATAAAGGCGAACATATAGCAGTATCTATAATATATATTGAAAATGATAATGACGAATTTTTAATACAAAAAACATCAAGGCAAAAAGGGGGAATTTATTCATCAACAGGAGGCCATGTCAATCACAATGAAGAACCTATTGACACAATAAAAAGAGAAGTAAAAGAAGAATTAGGTATAGATATCGGTGACGATAATATTATTGATTTAGGGTATATAAATTTTGATTTTCCTATTAGATTTGTATTTTATTTAAAAAGGAATATAGATTTGAATAATATTGTTTTGCAAAAAGAAGAAGTTGAAAGTGTTTCATATATGACATGTAATGAAATAATAAATATTATAGAAAAAGGTCTTATGCATAAAGCCCATGCCAAGATGTTAGAGCGAGTTTTAGAATATAAAAATAATATAGATTTATAAAAGGTTATAAAGATGAATGAGGTGTTAAAAGTGTCTAAAGAAGAAAATGTAATAAAATATTATGTTCTATGCAATAAGCTGAAAAATATTATCAGAACAGGTTGGCAAGATTGGAATGTTAATCGTAATAGAATAGAGAGTGTTGCAGAGCACATATTTGGTGTTCAAATGCTAGCTATAGCCATGAAATCTGAATATCAATATGATATAGATATTATGAAAGTTATATATATGTTAGCAATTCATGAATTAGGTGAAACAATAATTGGAGATTTGACTCAATTTCAAGTAAGTAAGGAAGAAAAAGAAAAAATGGAACATGAAGCAGTTCACAATGTACTATCTTTATTACTTGATGGCGAACAAATAGAACAACTATTTTTAGAATTTGATGCTCACCAAACTCCAGAAGCAATGTTTGCATATCAATGTGATAAACTAGAATGTGATATTCAAAGTAAATTATATGATCAAGAAGGCTGTGTAGATTTATCGCATCAAGAAGGTAATACAACTGCAAATAATGAATTTGTAAAAAAAATATTAGAAAATGGACAATCATGGTCTGATATGTGGCTAGAATTTGGTCAAAGAAAATATCCATATGATCAAAATTTTATGTCTGTTTCAGCTTATGTTAAAAATAATGAAATAGGACAATCCTATACAAAAAAATAATATTATATTCAATCCAAATATAATTGATGAATACATTTACAAAGTTAATTATCCTATATGTTTTTATAAATTTCTAAAAATAGGATAGTTTTTTGATGATTAAACATATTTAAAAATAAGACTTAAAGTGTAATGATCTTATGTTTATGATTACAAAGTAGGTTGAATTTCGTAAGTACGAAATAAGAATGGTGTATACACAAGTCCTTATTTTATAAGGAAAAGTGCATGTTGTTACGCCATCTTCTTATCTGCTATTCAATATATTAATAGATTCTTGGTTATTTTAGGATGATAGACAAAACTTTCTATACTTTATGACTTGACTCTTCTTTTTTGTGAAGGTAACATGCATCATGCGAAGGAGATGATGTATATGAGAAGATTTAATTTTTATTTACTAGAGGAGTTATTTGAAAGAATTAAATTACTTGCAAAATTCTATAATATCTCTATAACTAAATTAATGATTGAACTACTAGAAATTGGATATATAGATATGATAGATACAAGAAAAAAATAAACAAGTTTATAAAAATGAAAGGATTAGGTGATGAATATGAATATAATGTTTTTTAAATTAATGGAGGTATATGATAATAAGTAATATTATTTATGAGTATGTTATAGGCATACCAAATAATATTACTAAAACAATGCTTATTGCCATAGAATTTATTGGAGGTATATAAACTCTATGGTTAAATACAAAGTTAATTTAAAGTTTAAAGAAAATGGAAAATCTTTAAATGAAATAATTACTGAAGTATTAAAAATTGAACTACAAAAGAAGATAAACATTACTTGCAATATATTAAAAAGAGAGCTACCATGTAATCATACTCATTATTCCCAAATGGAATGGAGTAGTAATTATTGGTAGGGAATAATAGTTTTAAAGTAGGAATATATATAAGATTATCAAGAGATGATGGTAATTTAGAATCTGATAGTATTGTTAGTCAAAGAAGTTTACTTAATCAATATGTTAAAGAAAATAATTATAATCTTATAGAAGAATATGTTGATGATGGTTTTACTGGAACAAACTTTGAAAGACCATCATTTAAAAGAATGATTAAAGACATTGAATTTGGAAGAATTAATATGATAATTACTAAAGATATGTCTAGATTAGGTAGAGATTATATTGGTACAGGAGAGTTAATTGAAAAGTATTTTCCAAATAAAAATGTTAGGTATATTGCTATTAATGATGGGATTGATACATTTATAGATAATACTAATAATGATATAGCACCTTTTAAAGCAATTATGAATGATATGTATGCTAAAGATATTTCTAAAAAAGTTAAAACAAGTTTGCATTCTAGAATGAAAGAAGGATTATATGTATCTGGTAGATGTCCTTTTGGATATATGAAAGATCCTAATAATAAAAACCATTTAGTTATAAATAAAGAACAAGCAGAAATTGTTAGATTAATCTTTGATTTAGCACTTAAAGGTAAGACATATCACTATATAGCACAATACCTTACTGCAAGAAAAATAAAAACTCCAGCATCTTATTACAATTATGTATGGAATACAAAATGTAGTACAGAGTGTATAAGTCAAGAATATGGTGTATGGGTAGATACAACTATAAAATCAATTTTAACTAATCAGATATATGTAGGAGATACAGTTCAAGGTAAGACTAAAAAGATTAATTATAAACTTAAAAAGACAGTTAAAAATAAACCAAATGATTTCATAATAGTCGAAAATACTCACGAAGAAATTATAGATAGAGAAACATTCAATTATGTTCAAACACTTTTACCTAAAAATGTTAAAAGGCCAGAGAAGAAAAGATTTTATTTATTAGATGGGCTTTTATACTGTGGAGATTGTAAACACAGAATAACTGTTAGATATCAAAATAAAACTGGTAGAAGTTATACAACCTGTGATTATTATAGAACATATTCAAAGTATCATGTATGTACGACTCATACAAATAATTATGATGTGTTAGAAAGAGTTATTTTAGATAATATAAAAGAAGTTTGTAAAAATTATTTAGATAAGAACCAGATAACAGATTATATTGGTAATATGGAGTTTGAAGATAATACTTTAAAGATTAAAAAGCAAATTGAAAGTTTAGAAATTACTAATAATAAATTAACAGAAAACTTAGATAAGAACTATATGAATATGTTAAAAGGTATTATTGATGAAGAACAATATTTGAGAATAAGTGAAAATCTAAAACAAGAAATAGCAAATAATAAATCAAGTATTGATAATCTTAAAAATGAAAGTAGTGAATCTAATAAAATAGATGAAAAGCAAATAGAAAAATATATTAATGAATTTTTATCTTTAGAAAATCCAACTAGAGAATTAATAATTAATTTAGTTGAAAAAATCTACATCTATCAAGATAAAACGATAGATATTATATTTACATTTAAAAATGTTACATAAAAAACGTATCTGGAGATACGTTAATTAAAATAGCTAGTAAATTTAATTTAGATTACAAAGTTTTGGCAGATTATAATAATATAAAAGATCCAAATAAAATTTATGAAAATCAAATTTTAAAAATTCCTTTAAAAGCTGAAAATTTACCAAATAAATATATTGTAAAAAAAGGCGATACATTAATAAAAATAGCAAAAGTATATGGAAAAGATTGGAAAGAAATATATGATAAAAATAAAGCTGTAATTGGAAATAATCCTAATGTTATAAAACCAGGGCAGATTTTGTATATTTAAGATAAAAAAAGGTTAACATTTTAAATGTTAATCTTTTTAAATTTATATTGATAATTTTTTTTAAAAATGGTATTCTATAAATATAGGATAGGAAAGGAGTGAAGGTGATGAAAAGGCAAAATATTATTGCTATTGGCGTTATAGTTTTTGCGGTTATAATTGTTGTTGGTTATGCTCTATTTCAAGAGTCTTTAAATATTACTGGTACTGCTACAGCAGCAGGTGATTTTAATGTTGATTTTACAGAAGTAGGTTCACCAACTTGTAAAGGTTATTCTGGAACTTGCGATGCAGAATCATTAGCTACTATACAAGGTGGCGGAAATACTTTAAATGTAACGGTTAATAAGCTTGATTATCCATCTGCTTATGTTATTATTCCCGTAACTATTACAAATAAAGGTTCAATTTCGGCAGAGTTAAGTGAAATTAGAGAAACTAATTTAGCACCAGAAGATAAAGCTATAAAAGTAACTTATTCTGGTGTTGCTGCAAGTGATACTGAGATCCGTACAGGTGAAACCCAAACAATGAATATAAAAGTAGAATGGGATCCAGAAAAAAATGAACCAGGTGAACAAGCTTCATTTAATATAGAGTTAGTTTACGAACAATATGTTGCTGGTAATTAAAAATAAGATTTTATTTTAAAAAAATAAAGATTGTGTTATAATAATTAATATAGGAGGAAAATAGATGAAAAGAAATAATATAATTGCGATTGGAGTTATAGTTTTTGCTCTTGCAGTAGCTATTGGTTATGCTTTATTCCAAGAGTCTTTAAATGTTACTGGAACTGCAACAGCACAAGGAACTTTTGACGTTCAGTTTACACAGGCAAACATTCAAACAGAAGTTGGAAGTTCTGGAGCACAAGCTAACATTGAAGAAGGTGGAAAAACTTTAACTATTACTGTTCCAAAGCTTGAATATCCTGGAGCTTATGTTGAAATTCCAGTTACTGTAACTAATAAAGGATCAATACCAGCTATTCTTACAAATATTGAAGAAACTGGATTAACAGTAGATTCAAGAGCAGTAAAAGTAACTTATACCGGGCTTACAGAGTTAAAAAATCAAGAAGTAACACAAAATGGAACTCAAACTTTCACTATTAAAGTTGAATGGGATCCAAATGTTAATACTGGTGCGGAAGATGTTTCATTTTCAATAAGATTAGATTATAAACAAAAAACTGCTGAATAGTTTGTCTTTAGAATACGTTAAATTTTAAGTAAAGTGCACAATTAAGTGCATTACGGTAAAAAATGTGCTTTTTCATAAGAAAATGCACATTTTTATACCGTTTTAAGAAGAAAATATATAAAAAAATAAATAAATATGTTATATTATTAGTGTCAAAGAACAAATTGTTCCACGACAAAAAGACAGGAAGTGCAGGAATTTTAAAAGAAAGCGCACAATCTGTTTATCTTCAATATTATGGCAATTTATTTGTCAGATGGATATTTATAAGGGCTTGTTATAAATATCTTTTTTATTTTTTTAATAAGTTTTTATTAAGAATAACATCGTCTGGTTTAATGTAATAACAATCTAATAATTTAAGTATACTTTTATCACACAAAAATAGCATTGCATTATAAGTACAATTTCCATTTAAAGAATCTCTGCATAGTGAATTAATGTTATTCATAATTAAATTACAATCATTTCGATTTAAGTCTTTAAAAGAACTACCTTTAGGTAAAACATATCTAATAAATTCATGATTCTTTTCAATCATACCTTTTTGAGATGATATATGTGGATCACAAAAGAATAGGTGTGTAACATATTCTCCAGTTTTATGAATGCACTCTATGTTATTAACATCAAAAAATTCATGACCATTATCAGTAAGAATAACTTGAAATAATTTTTTATAATCTTCATAAGGTAGAGTTTGTTGTAAATATTCAAATATTCTAGTAACTTCATCAGTTGTTTGAGATTCCAGTTTAAATATAAGCAAGAATTTAGATTTTCTCCAAAGAAGAGTAAGGAAACAATAAGGTTCATCTTGAGAGCCTTTAACAGTATCCATTTCAACTATATTTAAGTCAGGATTGTTACTTATATATTCAACGAAATCATCATATTTTCTACCAATTAATATTTCACGTTCTTTTCTTGTTCTTCTTTTGTTGGATTTTTTTCTTTTTTTATACTTAACAATTCTAGGAAAATCTAAAGGTCCAAAATCAAATACACCAGAATTAACATAGTTATAAAAAGAAGGTTTAGAAAAATCTAAGATGTCAGGGTGATTGATATATAAATGATTAATAGTTTGTCCCTTTTTAATAAGAGGAGTAAGAGTAGTATTAATAACATAAACTTCCTCTGGCGTTAAATTAATACCTTTTCGAGCTTCCCTTTTTACTTCTCTATAAGTATCATCGGCTTTTCTAGCATAATAAGTATATCTTTCTTTTCTACAACCACTTCTTGATTTACAACCATTACAAACAAAAGGAGATTTATCTAATTTATCACAATGAAAATTATAGTTAGGGTTTTCAAATCTTCCATTAGTAGTCCAATTGTTGGGTTTAGAATAGGTTTTATTTCTATCTATTTCTCTTAAAATAGTTGAGTGTGATCTATTAATCTCTTTTGAAATTTGATTAATTGATTTATTATCATTTAGTCCATCTTCGATATTTTTTCTATCTTCGTAAGATAAGTGACAATACTTTGTCATAGTGAACAATACCTCCTTAATATGACAAATAAATCACCTTGGAAGTATTATATACGATTTCAAGACTTATTGCACATTAATTGTGCACTTCTTTTTTTTAAATACAGTCTTTAGAATATGCTGTTTGCATATTCTTTTTTATTGATTTTAGCAGGCATATATGCTAAAATTAATTTATGATAGCAGGGAGTTTTGTTAAGGAAATAGGGGTGAATAATTTTGAGAAAAAGTTATGTTGTTTTAATTTTGTCTATTTTAATAATATCAACTAGCATTTTTGAACTTACTGGTTATTCTGTAAATTTCGGCTCTGTTTATCCTTATTTAATTAAACCTTTAACTTGGATTATCTTAGGAATTATTATCTTTATATTTTTTAGAAATACGGTTTTAATTAGCAGAAAGTATAAAAAGGAAGTTGATTTTAACGTTATAATTTCTACCCTTATATATTTCATGATTTATTTTATTCTAGGTTATATAAAAGGTTTTGCTCATAATCCTTATGATAGAAGTTTATCTGGTATAATTATTAATCTATGGACTTTTTTACCTGTTTTGTTTGTAAAAGAATATGCTAGATATTTCATGATTAATAATTGCAATAAAAAGAGAATCTTTTTTTGGGCTCTTTATATATCCCTTCTTTTTACTTTTATCGAATTAAATGTTTTTAAATTTGATACTTATTTTGAGTCTAGTCTTTCAACGGTTGAGTTTTTTATGCAGACCTTTATACCAAAACTTATAGTTAATTTATATTTAACATATGTTTCTTATTTTGCGGGAATAGGTTCTCCTATAATTTATGCATTGGTTCCGCAATTAGCACTTTATATACTTCCTATTTTACCTGACTTAGATTGGGCAACTGTATCTATTTTAGATGCAACAATACCTTTTTTCTCTTATATATATATTAATTATAAAATTAATCTAATTGACCGTATGAATCGCGCAAATTATGAAAAGACTATTGGTATAAAAGGTATGTTAGCTATGGTGCTTATGGTTGTTATAATGATGTGCTTCGGACTTGGAATTTTCCCTGTAAAACCTTTAGTTATTGCTAGTAATAGTATGGCCCCAAAGATTCATAGAGGAGATATAGTTTTAATTGTAGATAAGGATGTTAATAAAGTAAAGGAAAATGATATTATACGTTATCAAATGGATGGTTATTATGTTGTTCATAGAGTACAAAGGGTTATAAAGGGTAAAGATGGTAAAGTTCAGTTTATAACAAAGGGTGATAATAATAATGATGTTGATATTTTTCCTGTTAAGGAAAATCAGTTTGCTGGCGTAGTAAAATTAAATATTCCGTTAATTGGATATCCTACGCTAATTTTAAATGAATTATTAAATTCAAATGCTGGTGATAATGTAAAGGTTGAAAAAGGAAATTAATGTAAAATAGATAATAAATTTATTGTTATTATTAAAGGAAAATGCTATAATAAATATGATAGGGGTGCGATATGAAAAAACAAAATAAGAAAAAAGTATTATTTGTACTTTTCATGTTAATACTTGCTGTTGGTTATTATTTATTCAAAATAAGTTCAGATGTTAGTGGGGTTGCTGAAGTAGGTCAAATAGATGTTATTTTTACAAAAATTGGTAAGATAACAGAAGTTGATAGTTCTGGAGCAACCGCGGAAATATTAAATGATGGCAAAAGAATAGTTATAAACGCACCTAATTTAAAAAGTGGAAGCGCAGTTGTTAAAATTCCTGTCACTTTGAAAAATAATGGTTATTTTCCTGTTAAATTAGATTCAATCTTAGAGTATGGAAACCCAAGTGATTCTTCGGTAGAGGTAGAATATACCGGCATTGGTGTTTCTGATAAAGAATTAGCTTCCGGAGAAACTAAAGAATTTTTTATTAATATTTATTCTAAAAATGTTAATATGATGCAAACTGTAAACTTTGGCTTTGAATTTAAATATGTGCAAAGTTATTTAGAAAGTTAGGATGGTGTTATGAGATGCAAGATTTTAACATAAACAATATTAAAGATAAATTTTTAGAAATTATAGACAAAATTAAAGGTTTTATTTTTGCAAATGATAAGACTAAAAAAATATTCTTTTCTTGTTTGTTGGCGTTTTTGATAGTACTTCAAATCACTTTTTTTGGTTTTTTAGTAAGAGCAGTATCTCCTAGTGAAAAACAAAAAGATGAAAATGTTGTAATGAAATATAGTTTAAGTGGAAATATGGATTATAAAGTTTATTTAAAACCTAATGATTTTATTAAACAAGATTATTTAGGACCAGACGAAGCTTATGTTCTTGATCTTATCGACTATGTTCAAATTTCTTCTTTGTCTAATTTTTCTTCTAATGCGAAGACAAAGGTTAATGGAAATAATAAACTTGTAGCTACATTAAAAGTTTATTATAAGGAGACAAGTGATACAAATAGTAACCCTGAAATTTTAAATAAAGAAAAGATTTTGTCTGAGAAAACTCTTAGCTTTGATGATAGTAGATATAGTGTTTTAAACTCATATAATTTATATCTTTCTGAATATTTAGATATGTTAAAAGAGTTCCAAAATCAAATTAAGATAGCAATGGATGGTTATTTAGAAATTTCTTCTACTTCTAATTTTGAAGGAAAAGTAGGAGGCATACCTTACAAAGATAATTACACTACAGTTCTAAAAATACCTTTAAGTAGTTCTGTTATAAGAATAGAAAATGAAAAAACTGATGAAAAGGTTTCTAGAATTTATGAAGGTGACTTAGCTAAAAATAATAAGTTAGTTATGTCTTATATAGTAATAGCTAATTTAGTAATATTTGGTATTATTTGTTATTTAATAAAGAAAATTTTTGTTTTCAAAAAGAAAACTGAATACGAAAAAGAAATAAATAAACTTTTAAGAAATTATGATGATATTATTGTAAATACTTCAACATCAATTGATATTGAAAAATATAAAATAATAGAAATTGAAGAGTTTAAAGAAATTTTAAATTTATCAAGGGAATTATTGCTTCCAATTATGAATTATGAAATTTTAAAAGGAAAAGAAACTTGGTTCTATGTTATAAAGGATGAAATTTTATATAGGTATATTATATCTGAAAGTTTATTGAATGAAAGAAAATATGAAAAACACAAGAAATTTTAAAAAAATTATAACTAATTTAGTTTTATTTTCCTTTGTTTTTCCTTTAGGAATAATTATATATAAGATATTTACTTCTCCAACGGTAAATAGTTCTAATATAGAAAATATTAAGGTAAAAAGTGACTACGTATTAATGCTTCTACAATGTTTGTTAGGTATTATAGCTTTATTTATTCCAAAATTTTTATCTAAAAATAAAAAGATAACAATACCATCTTTAATGTATATATTCTATGTAGTATTTTTGTACGGAGCTATTTTCTTAGGTGAAGTACGAAATTTCTATTACAAAGTTCCTCATTGGGATACTATACTTCATACTTTTAGTGGTTTTGCTATTGGTGCTTTAGGTTTTTCAGTTGTTAGTTTACTTACAAAAGAAAAAAAACTAGGGATAAGCTTATCACCGTTCTTTATTTCTCTTTTTGCTCTTTGTTTTGCAGTAACAATGGGCGTTTTATGGGAAATTTATGAATTTAGTTTTGATGGAGTGCTAGGACTTAATATGCAGAAATTTGCATTAGAAAATGGATCAAATTTGATAGGAAGAAAAGCTTTGGTTGATACTATGAAAGATTTAATAGTTGATTTCTTAGGAGCCTTTGTTATGTGTTTTATCGGTTTTATCTCAATGAAATATAAAAAAGGCTGGCTTGAAGGTTTATTAATAACGAAAGAAGAAAAAAAATAACGATGATTTAAATCATCGTTTTTAATATCTTCTTTTTTTATTTTTATATCTTTCCCATCTTAATAAACCTATAATATTTAAGATAAAATATGAAATTGATACGATAAGCATCATTAAAGAATTAGGCTCATTATTAATAAGATTTATTATCCAAATTAATAAGTCGGCAGAATTATTTCCAAGAAGTACCCACCAGCATTCTCTAAATCTTAAATTCATAAGTATTATTGCACAAATATTTAGACAATTAGAAGTAGCATCTAAGAAAGCTAAATTTTGACCAGGAACCCTATTTAAAATTTTACTTAAGGCAATGCTTCCACAAAAGCAACAAATGGTTATTAAAATAGATATTTTTGTATTAAAACCTCTTATTTTTACTTCATTATTTTTATTTTTTTTAGTATGCCAATCAAAAAGTCCATGTAGTTGAAGTGGAAAATAAAGTAAAGCCGATAAAAGTGCTATTCCATATAAATTTGCTTTGTAAGAAACATAAGCATTTAATAACATAAATATAGCACCAAATATATAATTATACCATTTGCCCAAACTAGCATACCAACCATTAAGTAATCCTGTTGTTAGAATACAGAAACTAAAAAAACTATTTTTTGTTATAGAAACTATAAGAAAAGAAATTATGACTAAAGAAATTGGAATGATATAAGTTTCTTTAATCTTCCTAAATTTTCTAATCGACATATTATCACCTTTACAATTATACCTTATAAAAATTTATTAATCTATATAATTTATTAATGTTTTATTTATTTGACACCACTAATAACTCTTGTATAAAAAAATATATTGAATTAAATAAAAAAAAGTATTATAATTATCTTGATATTGCCCTGTAGCCAAGTGGTAAGGCATCGGACTCTGACCCCGACATGCGCTGGTTCGAATCCAGCCAGGGCAACCAAAAATTTTGGCCCGTTGGTGAAGGGGTTTAACACATCGCCCTCTCAAGGCGACATTCACGAGTTCAAATCTCGTACGGGTCACCATTGTTATTAAATCTTTAGAAATAAAGATTTTTTTTATTGAATGTATAAAAAAATTATGATACAATTATTGGGTCAACAAAAGGGAGTAGTTACATTTTAAAAGGTGGTAATAGATTTGCGTCAATACGGTTTTATACCCGCTCTATTACGTAATACTTTTGTATTATAAACAAGACTTTCAGACACATTAGGTGTCTATTTTTTATGGGAGGTATTTATGAATTTTATTTTTTTAATTATTGGTTTTATTTTATTAGTTAAGTGTGCTGATATTTTTGTTGATGGTAGTTCTAATTTGGCTAAGGTATTAAGAATTCCTACTTTAATTATAGGACTTACAATCGTAGCTTTTGGTACTAGCGCACCGGAAGCAGCGGTAAGTATTACGTCATCAATAAAAGGTCAAAATGATTTGGCACTAGGAAATGTAGTTGGTTCTAACATTTGTAATATTTTATTAGTTTTAGGGGTAAGTGCATTATTTAACCCACTTAAAGCAAAAAGACAGATAATAACAAAAGATTTTTTATTTTGTTTGCTATCTTATTTAGTTTTATTTATAATGGTAGCTGGTCCTTTTGTATTAGGGGAAGGATACGGGGTATTAAGTAGTAGTGACGGACTTGTTTTACTTTGCTTTTTAGGTATTTATTTATATTCTCTTATTTTAAGTGTTAGTAAAAAAGACATGAAGGTAGTTGAAAAAAGAAAATTTTCAATCAAAGATATTTTATATATAGTTTTAGGATTATGCGGAATAATATTAGGTGGTAACTTAGTTGTTGATAGTGCAACTAGCATAGCACTATCATTTGGAATTAGTGAAAATTTAATAGCTTTAACAATTGTAGCGGTAGGTACATCTTTACCAGAGCTTGTAACTAGTGTGGTAGCAGCTAGAAAAAATGAAACTGATATAGCTTTAGGAAACGTAATAGGTTCAAATATTTTTAATATTTTCTTTATCTTAGGTGTTTCAGGCGCAGTTAATTCAATTATTATTACATCAGAATCATTAATTGATATAATAATCATGGGAGTAACTGGTTTAATAGCTTACTTATTTACTATAAAAAATTCTAGAATAGGTAATAAAAAGGGTATTATTATGCTTCTTTTATATTTAGCTTATTTAGTTTATATTATTTATAGGTAAATATTAACTTTAGAGTAAATATTTGTTATAATTTAATAAAGAAAGGATTTGGTTATATGACTAATAAAGATTTAGCAGATTTAATATTTCCTAATATAACAAAAACCATAGAAGATTATGAAAAAATGTATCCAAAAAGGGATTTACCAGAAGGAGCTGTTGTAACACGTTTTGCACCTAGCCCAACTGGTTTTGTACACATAGGTCATATTTTTTCCTCATTTGTTGCTAACAAAGTTGCAAAAGATACAAATGGTGTATTTTACCTAAGAATAGAAGATACTGATCAAGAAAGAAAAGTAGATGGTGCCATTACAAATATCATAAGAGATTTAAATAATTATAATATTACTTTTGATGAGGGAATGGTTAGCGAAACTGAAGAAAAGGGTGTTTATGGCCCTTATTTACAAAGTAAAAGAAAAGAAATATATCATGCGTTTATAAAACATTTTATAGAACAAGGAATGGCTTATCCATGTTTTTGTTCTAAAGATGAAATAGATGAGATAAGACATGCTCAGGAAAAAAGAAAAGATAGAATTGGATATTACGGAAGGTATGCAAAATGTAGAAAAATTCCTATCCAAGATGCTTATGATAAAATTAAAGATGGTGAAGAATTTATTATAAGATTAAAGGCTTCTGGAGATTTTGAAAAAAAAGTTGTTGTTAAAGATTTAGTAAGAGGTAATATATCTTTTCCTGAAAATGACATGGATATTGTAATAATGAAAAAAGATGGTCTTCCAACATATCACTTTGCACATTTAGTAGATGATTATTTGATGCGTACCACTCATGTTATAAGAAGTGATGAGTGGGTATCTTCTTTGCCTGTTCATGTGCAATTATTTAGTATGTTAGGGGTAAAACCACCTAAGTATGCTCATCTTTCTCCAATAATGAAGGAAGAAAATGGGGTAAAAAGAAAACTTTCAAAAAGAAAAGACCCAGAGTGTGCCATGAAGTTTTATCACGAACAAGGGCTTCCTACTGAAGCGGTAAAACTTTATTTAATGACTCTTGCTAATACTAACTTTGAACAATGGATGGATGCTAACAAAGATAAAACAATTGATGATTTTGAATTCTCATTTAGTAAGATTAGTAAGTCTGGCGGATTATTTGATGTAGAAAAACTTATGAATATTTCTAAAAATTATTTATCAAGAATAAAAGCTACTGAATTTTATGATATGTTAGTAAAATATGCTAAAGAATATGATGAAGAATTTTATGAACTTATTACTAAGTATAAAGATTTTACAATAGGTCTTTTAAACATAGAAAGAGAGCAAAAGAAACCTAGAAAAGACTATGCTTCATTTAGCGAAGTTAAAGATCTTGTTTGGTATATGTATGATGAATTATTTGATAATGTAGAAAAAAATTATGAGTTTTCAAATATTTCTTCTAAAGATGAAATAATAAATTTGATGAATACTTACATAGAAAAATATTATGATGAAAATGATGACCAACAAACTTGGTTTGAAAAAATTAAGGATTTGTCAGAAGAATTTGGTTATGCTAGAGAAGTAAAAGAGTATAAAGAAGATCCAGATAATTATAAGGGACACGTAGGTGATGTTTCTATGGTAATTAGGGTTTCTTTAACAACTAAATCTATGACTCCTAATTTATATGATATTATGAAATTATTTGGAAAAGAAAGAATAATTAAAAGAATTAAAGAATTAGAAAATAGTCTATAATTTAATAAAGATTATTTTGTTTAGGTTATAAGAAATATTAAAAATTGTAACAGAAATGTTGCAATTTTTTCTTTTTTCTTATTTTAAAAATAATATTTTTTATGGTACTCTTAAGTAAAAAAATGAAGGAAAAAAACAAATGCTTAAAAATAATTCTTTTTTTAGTAATGTTAATGGAGTTTGCCTTGATAAAAGTCAAATAAAAATAATAAAATCAAAAAGAAAAAACATACTAGTTTTAGCGGGAGCTGGAAGCGGAAAAACATTAACAATAGTTGCTAAAGTTAGTTATTTAATTGATGTTTTGAAAGTAGAAGAAAAAGATATTTTATGTATATCCTTTACTAATGATGCGGTAAATAAATTAAAAAAAGATTTAAATAGAAACGTAGATGTATTTACTTTTCATAAATTAGGTTTAAAAATAATTGGCAAACAAAATGAAGTTTTAACAGAAAATATGCTAATGGATATAATTATAAGTACTTTTAAAAATGATGCTTTATTTGGTCTTTTTGATATGAATAAAACTAATCTTTATAAACTAGTTAATACTTTTATTACTTTGTTTAAATCAAATAATTATAAATTAAAAGATTTTGATAAATTTATTAGTAAAGCTAATCATAAAGAAAAATTATTATTAAAAGAAATTATGAAATGTTATATTTGTTATCAGTCTTATCTTAGAAGTGAAGGTTTAATTGATTTTTCGGATATGATAAATGTAGCAATAAAAAAATTAGATAAAAGCATTATAAAATATAAATACATAATAATTGATGAATATCAAGATATTTCTTACACAAAGTACTTGTTTATTAAAAAAATAAAAGAAATAGGCAAATCTTATATATTTGCGGTTGGTGATGATTTTCAGTCCATCTATCGTTTTGCAGGTTCAAACGTTAATTTAATTACTAATTTTAAAAAATATTTTCCTTTTGCAAAAATTTATAAGCTTAAAAATACATATAGAAACTCGTATGATCTTATTAAAATAGCTGGTAAGTTTATAATGAAAAATCCTTTTCAGATTAGGAAAAAGATAAAGTCAAAAATTAAATTAAAAGATTCTATTAACGTTGTTTATTATGATGATTTAAAGGGTAGTATGAATGATATTATAGATACTTATAAAATTAAAAATTTACTTATATTATCAAGAAATAATTATGACTTAAATAATATTAATTTAGAAGGAATTAATTATAGAAAAATGACTATTCATAAATCTAAGGGGCTAGAGGAAGAGTATGTTTTTATTATTAATTTAAAAGAAGGCTTAGGTGGTTTTCCTAATAAAAATATAGATCATAAAATATTGCGTTTTGTTAATAATTATAAGGAATATTACAAATATGAAGAAGAAAGAAGATTATTTTACGTGGCACTAACTAGGTGCCGGAAAAAAGTATTTTTATTTTGTCCTTATGACAACGTTTCTTCTTTTGTTAAGGAATTATTAAAGATAAATAAAAAAATAAAAATTATAAACAAAAAAAATTAAACAAAATGTTTAATTTTATAATATTTTGAAAATTAGATTTATTAAGAAACATAAACTTAAGCCTACTACTGTCGGAAGAATAAAGGCTATAAAAGTCCAAAACTTACTATTGGTTTCTTTTTTTATGGTTATTATAGTAGTACTACAAGGAAAATGAAATAACATTAATACTAAAGTACATATTGCGGTAACAATAGTCCAACCATTATTTATAAGTAAGTTCTTTAGTTCCATTAGACTAGTATAATCAGTTAAACTTCCTGTACCTAAGTAACTCATAATTATTATCGGTATTACAATTTCATTAGCAGGAAAACCTAGAATAAACGCCATTAATATAGTTCCGTCTATGCCTAAAATATTTCCAATAGGATCAAGAAAATTAATGCAGTAAAATAAAATACTATTATTATTTATTTTTAAGTTAGCCATTAACCAAATTATTAGACCAGCTGGTATTGCAACTGATATAGCCCTTCCTAGTACAAATATCGTTCTATCTAGTACTGACCTTATAATAATTTTTTTTATTTGAGGTTTTCTATAAGAAGGCATTTCTAAAACAAATGAAGAAGGCATACCTTTCAATAACGTAGAAGATAAAAACCTCGATATTAGTAACGTAACTATAAAAGAAAATATTAGAGTTAATGTTAGAATTATTGCGGCTTTAAAAGAACTAAGACTACCAACTGCTAAAAACATTGTAATAATTGCTATTAAACTTGGAAACCTACCATTACATGGTACTAAACTATTAGTTAGTATTGCAATTAGTCTTTCCCTAGGTGAATCAATGATTCTGCATCCCATAACACCACAAGCATTGCATCCTAATCCCATACACATTGTAAGTGCTTGTTTCCCATGACATTTAGCTTTTTTAAAAAGTTTATCTAAGTTAAATGCTATTCTAGGTAAAAAACCGCAATCCTCTAAAAAAGTAAAAAGAGGGAAAAATATTGCCATTGGAGGTAGCATTACCGAAACAACCCAAGCTAATGTTTTTAAAACACCATTAATTATAATATCGTGAATTATTAGTGGGGTATTAATTTTGATTAGTAAGAGAGAAATATAGTTATTTACTGAGAAAAGAACGTTAGATAAAATGTTAGAAGGATAATTAGCTCCCACTATTGTAATCCAAAGTATTAGACCTAGGAATAATAGCATAATAGGTATTCCAAATATTCTTGAGGTTAAAATTTTATCAAACATAGATATTTTGAACTCTTTTTCCTTGGTTACTTTTCTATTTATTTCAGCATTCTGTTTTATAATAGAAAGTATAATTTCTTTTGAATAATCTTCTATATTATGTTTTTTTAAATAGTTTAAACTTATATCAATTATGGTTTCTATATTTTTTATAGCATCAGAATTTAATTTTAGATAATCATATATTTTTTTATTAAAATCTTCATTTTTTTCTAATAACTTTATTGCAAAAAATCTGTTTTTAGGATTTGGTTTTTCTTTATCCAAATTTACTTTTACTTTTTTTATTACATCTTCTATTTCTTTTTTATAGTTTATTATAGTATTGCTAGTACATTTATTTTTACAGCATATTCGTATATTTTCTTTTAATTTTTCTATATCTTTTTTATTGTTTGCACAAATACTTATAATTGATACTTTATAAATTTCTTTAAGTTTATTCAAATCTATTTTTATACCTTTTTTTAAAGCTTCGTCCATTAAATTTAAACAAATTAAAGCGTTATTATTGGTTCCTAATATTTGCGTTGCTAAAGTAAGGTTTCTTTCTAGTAAGGTAGCATCAAGGATAATAACCGTTAGATCACTTCTTTCAAAGCTTATCACATCTCTTGAAACTTCTTCTTCTTTTGAAAAAGAACTTAAAGAATATGTGCCTGGTAAATCAATTAAATCATACGTTTCTTCTTTATATGTGTAATTTCCTGTTGCACTGCTTACGGTTTTACCAGTCCAATTTCCGGTGTGTTGGTTAAGTCCGGTTAAAGCATTAAAGATTGTTGATTTACCAACATTAGGATTACCAATTAAAGTAATAATTTTGTTATTGCTATTTTTTTTCTTTATTTTTTTTATAAGATTTATTCCGGTAGAATTTTTAGTTAACCCCATCTTTATCCTCCTTTTTAAAAGAAATTATTATGTTTTTGGCATCATCATTTCTAAGCGCAATAACACTTCCTTTAATTAAGTAAGCCGTAGGATCTCCAAGAGGACTTTTATATAATAGTTTTATTTTGCTATTCTCACAAAAACCAAGTTCTAAAAGTCTTTTTTTTATCTCGTTTCTAACATTAAGTTTTTTTATTGTACCAACTTTGCGTGTTGGTAATTTATTTAAAGTTGTTATCATGATTCACTCAACTTTCTATTCTTTTTATATAGTATTTTATGAAACAGAAAAATATAAGAAACTAATTATTTTTTATTAATTTTAAAAGTTATTATAAATCTATTGTCGAATTAAAAATATACTAATTTTTATACAACCATAATATTTTTTATTAGGAGGTATTATGAATAATTATAATATTAACGGATTAACCGATGAAGAAGCTTTAGAAAGTAGAAAAAAATATGGTACTAATGAATTAAAACAAAGAAATGATAATAGTTTTTTTTCCTTACTAATAGAATCTTTAGGTGATCCTATTATTAAAATTTTATTAGTTGCTTTAGGAATAAAAATATTTTTTTTATTTAGAGATTTTGACTGGTTTGAGACTTTAGGTATTTTAATAGCTATTTTCCTAGCATCTTTTATATCATCTATTTCTGAATACGGAAGTGAAAAGGCTTTTAGTAAACTTCAAGAACAATCTTCAAAATTAAAATGTAAAGTGAAAAGGAATGGTAAATTAAAGGAAATTTTAAGTGATGAAGTTGTAAAGGGTGATTTATTAGTTCTTCAATCAGGAGATAAAATTCCCGCTGATGGAATTATTGTAGAGGGTAGAATAAGCGTTGATGAATCTTCTATAAATGGTGAATCAAAAGAGGTATATAAAGAGAAAGTTGATAAAAAGATAACATCAAAAAATAAAGTTTTTAAAGGAACGATAGTTTATTCTGGTGAAGCTAATATAATTGTTACAGAAGTAGGTATTAATACGTTTTACGGAAAAATAGCTAGTGAACTTCAGGAAAAAACGGGTGATAGTCCTCTTAAAATAAGACTTAGAAAACTTGCTAATATTATTAGTACTTTTGGTTATATAGGTGCTTTCTTGGCCTCTTTTTCTTATCTTTTTTCTGTAATTATTGTTAATAATAATTTCATGTTTAGTAAAATCGTTGATACTATAACAAATTTTCACCTACTGATGGATTATTTAATTCATGCTTTAACTTTAAGTGTAACGATAATAATAGTATCTGTTCCAGAAGGTTTACCAATGATGATAACCCTAGTTTTATCATCTAATATGAAAAGAATGTTAAAAAATAATGTTCTTGTAAGAAAAATGGTAGGAATAGAAACTGCCGGTAATATAAATATATTATTTAGTGATAAAACAGGAACTATTACAACTGGTAAATTAAGTTGTACAAAAATTATTGATGGTGCTTTAAATGAATATAAAAAAGAATCTGAATTAAAGGATAATAATTATAAAGAAATTCTTAGGGTTTCTGCAATTTATAATAATATGGCTTGTTATGATGGTAAAAAAATTATTGGTGGAAATACGACTGACAAAGCTTTATTATCTTTTTTTACTCCTTTTAATTATAATTATATAAAAAAAATAAAGACCGTTCCTTTTGATAGTAAAAATAAATATATGATAACGGTAATAGATGATAAAATGTCTAGAAATTTAATTAAGGGAGCTCCTGAATTAATAGTTAAGAATTGTAATTATTATTATGATAAGAATGGCAAAAAAATGGATTTTAAGAATAAAAGTAATATAGAAAAAATAATACAAGAAGAAACTAAAAAAGGAATAAGGGTAATAGCTCTTGCAACAAGCAATAATCATACTGAAAATTTATTTAAAAATTTGGTGTTTGTAGGTATTGTTTTAATTAAAGACGAGCTTAGAAAAGAGGCTAGGGAAGGTATTAAATTAGTTACAAAGGCAGGAATTAAAACGGTTATGATAACTGGGGATAACAAGGAAACTGCAGTAGCTATTGCAAAAGAAGTAGGTCTTTTAAGCAGCCCTAGCGATATGGTTTTAACTTCAAATGAGTTAAATGAGTTAAGTGATAGTGAATTAAAAAAAATTATACCAAGGTTAAAAGTTGTAGCAAGAAGTTATCCACAGGATAAAAGTAGACTAGTTAGGGTGACCAAGGAAATGAATTTAGTAGTAGGAATGACAGGTGATGGAGTAAATGATGCGCCAGCTTTAAAGAAAGCAGATGTTGGTTTTTCTATGGGATCTGGTAGTGAGGTTAGTAAAGAAGCTAGTGATATTGTAATATTAGATAATAATTTTTTATCTATAAGTAAGGCTATTTTATTTGGAAGAACTATATTTAAAAGTATTCGTAAATTTATTATATTTCAACTTACGGTTAATTTGTGTGCTCTTAGTATTTCTATTATAGGTCCATTTATAGGTGTAGGAACCCCAATAACTGTTATTCAAATGTTATGGATAAATATGGTTATGGACACTCTTGCAGGACTTGCCTTTGCTTTTGAACCACCACTTTTAGAATATATGAATGAAAAACCAAAGAAAAAAGATGAAAATATTATGAATTCATATATGATTAATGAAATTTTAATAACTGGTATTTATACTACTATTCTTTTTATATTATTTTTAAAATTTCCACTTATTAAAAACTTATTTAATAATGAGTCTTCTTTTATTACAGCATTTTTTGGACTCTTTATATTTGCAGGTATTTTTAACTGTTTTAATGCTCATACAAGCAGAATAAATATTCTATCACATTTATTAAAGAATCATATGTTTATTGTAGTTATTTGTTTTATCATAATTGTACAAATTCTAATGATTTATTATGGGGGTTCTTTATTTAGGACAACACCACTTTCTTTATATGAATTTATAATAATGTTTTTCCTTTCTTTTACCGTAGTTCCGGTGGATATGTTAAGGAAAATAATATATAAGAAGTTAAGAAAAAATACATTTATTTAATTTTTTATTTAATTTTTTGACTATTTTAGTAAAAAATGATAGTATATAGCGGTAGAGGTGTTAATATGAAAAATCAAAATCCTTATAATTTTAATGATTTTAGCGATGAAGAGGCCAGAGAATATATTTCATTATTATTTGATGGTTATCAAAAAAGAAAAAAAGAAAAAAGATTATATAAACATGATGGTGTTCCTGAAATTATCATAAAAACTTATTATAGTTTTGTTGATAAGCCAAATTTTGATCAAATAGTTTATAATTTCAAAAGAAGATATATTTATAATGAAAATAAAATGGAAGAAGTAGAACATAGTTGTGAAGAAAAAGGCTTGGCAAGCGTTTATGATTATATTTTAAAAAAAGAAGATTTGGAAAATATTTCTATTTATGATTTATCATATATTCATGAAGCTTTATATTCTAAGACTCCTCATCCTGAGTTTGGTGGAAAATATAGAACCAGAGAAATTTACTTACTAGGGGAAGAAGAAAATGGTATAAAAACAGGAAGTGTTGAGTTATGCCCTTATTGGAATATAACACATGAAATGAATAACTTAAGACCGGAAGTTGATGCTCTTGTAAAAAGAGGACTTGCGCTAGGAAGAATTTCAAATGTTTCTAAGCTTATTGATTATATTAATGATTGTGTAAAATTAAAATGTAAACTAATAAAAATACATCCTTTTGGAGATGGTAATGGTAGAGCCACTAGAGGTTTTATTAATTTGTTATTTAGATTAGCAAACATACCACCAGTTTATATAAAAAATAAAGAAAAAATAAAGTATCAGCATGCTATGAATAAAGCGCTGGTAAATGAAGATTATGATGATATTATAAATTTTTATCATTTTAAAATTTGCGATTCTATAATGGCTTTGGATATTCAAATAAAAGAAAAAATTCCATATCAAGATGAAGAAAAAAATTTAAAGGAGAAGTTAAAAAAATGAAACTATTATTGCACACTTGTTGTGCTCCTTGCAGCGTTTATTGTGTTAAGACTTTAAAAAAAGAAAATATTGATATTACAAGTTTCTGGTATAATCCTAATATACATCCTTATAAAGAGTATGAATCTAGATTGGAATGTTTAAAAAAATATAATGAGGAATTAAAAATCCCCCTTGTTATCGATGATTATTATGGACTTAAAGAGTTTTGCAAAAATGTTGTAGACAAATTAGACAACAGATGTGGATATTGCTATTTCTGTAGATTAGAAAAGACAGCTAAATATGCTAAAGAGCAAGGATTTGATGCTTTTTCTACTACACTTTTAATAAGCCCTTATCAAAATCATGAGTTACTAAAAAAAACTGGAGATTTATTAGCTAAAAAATATGGTATAGAATTTTTATACAGAGATTTTAGACCGGGGTTTAGAGAAGGTCAAAATGAAGCTAGGGAAAAGGGTCTTTATATGCAGAAGTATTGTGGATGTATATTTAGTGAAGAAGAAAGATATCAAAAATTGATAGAAAAAAATAAAAAGAAAAATATGACTACTTCTATAAATTAAATTTATAATTATTATTCTTAAAAATAATATATTTTATCAAGAAAAATATTAACAAATTTAAAATTATTTGTTATACTCATATTGTAAGAGGTGCAAAATGAAGAATTTAAGTTTATCAAAATTAAAAGTTGTTAAAGTTTCTTCTTTATGTGTTTCTTCATATATTTTTTAATCAAAAAACTAACATTGTTATGTTAGTTTTTTATGTTTTTTGGAGGTAGAAATGAGCGGTAAATATGAAAATCAATTAGGTCTTATAGTACTTAATAATTGTAAAGAATTTGGTGATAAAATTGATGCTGATATAGCAAAAAAAAGGGATGGTAAGTCTTTTATTATTCCCATAGAAACACCTAGGTTTGGTAATGGTGAGGGAAAAGGATTAATAATTGATACGGTAAGAGATAAAGATTTATATATAATATCTGATGTTGGAAATCATAGTGAAACTTACAAGATGTATGGTTATGTTAACCATAAAAGTCCAGATGATCATTTTCAGGATTTAAAAAGAGTAATTTCTGCAGTAAGAGGGCAAGCTGAAAGAATGACAGTTGTGATGCCTTTATTATATGAATCAAGGCAACATAGAAGAAAAGGTCGTGAATCGCTTGATTGTGCATTAGCTCTTCAAGAATTACAAGCTCTTGGTGTTAAGACGGTTGTAACTTTTGATGTTCACGATCCTAATATTCAAAATGCTGTTCCAACTAATATGTCTTTTGAAAATTTTTATCCTACTAATACAATTCTTGAAGATTTTATAAAACAAGAACAGTTTGACCCTAGTGAAATAGTATTTATTAGTCCTGATACTGGAGCAGTGGATAGAGCAAGGTATTATGCTAATATGTTTCAAGCCGATGTTGGTATGTTTCATAAGAGGAGAGATTTAACTAAAATAGTTAATGGTAAAAATCCTATTGTTGCTCATGAATATTTAGGTAGAGATTTAAAAGGAAAAACTGCTGTAGTTGTTGATGATATTATTGCTTCTGGAGGATCAATGTTAGAAGTTGCCGAATCTCTTAAAGAAAAGGGAACAAAAAAAGTTTATTTAATAGCTACTTTCTCACTATTTACTGAAGGGTTAGAGAATTTTAATAAAGCTTATGAAAATGGACTTTTCGATAAACTTTATTCAACTAATTTAACTTATGTGGATGCTGAAGCAGAAAGAAAAGAGTGGTATAATAAAGTTGATTGTTCAGGTTATGCTTCTGATATAATTGATACTTTGAATAGGAGCGGATCTATATCAGAATTAAAAAATGGCAAACAAAAGATATTAAATATGTTAGATCAGAAGAGAAAAGGGAAAATTTAACTATAAATTTTCTTTTTTTTGTAGTATAATATTTCCATGTAAGGAGGAAATTTTATATGACTAATATATTATTAATTGTAATAGCTGTAATGGTTCTAATTACTATGGTATGTTCTATTATAACTACTATAATAATGACAAAAGAAACAAAATCAGAAAAGATTGTAACTAAAGTTTTAAAGATAGTAGGTATTATATTAGGTATTGTTTTAATACTAGGAATAGCTATAGGTGTTTCTTATATTAAAGGAGATAACGGTTCTAAAGAAGAAACAGAAACGGTTACTTTAGAAACAGCAGGTTTTAATGAAGTTACTTTAGATGAATATTTAAATTTAATTAAAGGAACAGAAAAAAGTATAATATTAGTAGCAAGACCTACTTGTGGTTTTTGTGAACAGTTTACGCCTATTTTAAAGCAAGCTATGGATGAGATGAATTTAACTATTAATTATATTGATACTGATAAATTTGATCAAGATGAATATACTACTTTCAATAATTCTTTAGATTATTTAAAAAATAACCAATGGGGAACTCCATTAGTTCTTATTGTACAAAATAATCAAGTTGTTTCACAAAATGAGGGCTATGTAGAACTAGATACTATTAAAGATTTCTTTAAAAATAATGGTTTTGGAGAATAGAAATATGAATTATAACGTATATGAAGGGTGCAAAGCATTCTTAAAAAAATATCCGATGACAATAGCGTGGAGAGTTAAAAAGCATGCAAGCGTCGTACAAGAACATTTAAATGATGATGAAGTTGTATTATACACTTTTACTGGTCAGAAAGATTCTTGTTGGTACATGCCTTTTTATACTGCCGTTGTAGTATTTACTAATAAAAGAATGCTAGTTGGTAAAAAGAGGTTTTTAGGAAGATATTTTTATACTTCTATAACTCCAGATATGTTAAATGACTTTGGTATAAAGGCAAGCATTGTTTTTGGTTCTGTTGAAATAGATACTGTTAAAGAGCATTTTACCATTGGATGTTTAGATAAAAGATCTTTACCTGATATAGAAGATGCGGTTTCAAAGTATTTAGTTGATCAGAAAATAAAAACATTAAAAGGAGCTAAATAAAAAATTCTCTTAGGAGAATTTTTTTTGTTAACTATTTATATAAATTGAATAAAATATAAATGTAAATACTTGCTATTTTATTATAATTTATGATATAATCTTTTTGCACGGGGCTATAGCCAAGCTGGTAAGGCATTGGACTGCAACTCCACGATCGCCGGTTCAAATCCGGCTGGCCCCTCCAAATTTTATGCAGGTGTAGTACAACGGCTAGTACGCGGCCTTGCCAAGGCTGAGACGTGGGTTCGATTCCCATCACTTGCTCCAGTGACGTTTCTGTTCGAACTTTTACAGTTTGAACTTAACATATAATCAATCCGTTCGGGTTGATTTTTTTGTGTTTACAAAAGAATTAACTAGGAAAGGACGGTGTTAATTATGATAAAGTTTACTACCCAAGAGTTAGAAATGGAAAAAAGTTTGAAACAACGTATTGAGTTTATTTGTGAGTTCTGCCACGTTACTCCTACCATTACTAATGGAAGTATCAAAAGAATTAACAATACAAACTTAAACTACATTGAGCCTCATAAAATCGTTGTAAATAATACTACTTTTCTAGCCTTTAACTATTCTACTGATATTTATGTAGGTAATCTAAATAGAAAGATTAAACTCGTAGAATTAGAAGATTATATCAAGAATATGGCTTAATCATTATTATTTAAACGACAGATATTGACTTTTTCTCTTAAAAACTTTATTATATTAGGCAAAACAAGGGGTTATTTACCTGCCAAATCTTTTTAATGGGGGTTATTGATTTGGAAGTACACAATTTATTAATATCAAAGTTAAAGAGATAAAGGTAGTAGATATTTCTAGGACTTTTATCTCTTTTTTTAGAAAGGATGGGTGCTAATGAATAATGAGAAAAAATTATGTGGACTTTATATGAGAGTTAGTACGGAAGATCAAGCACGTGAGGGCTTTAGTCTTCCAGAGCAAAGAGAACGATTAGAACAATTTTGTAAGTTCAAAAATTATGAAATAGTAGATTATTATGAAGATGCTGGAATAAGTGCCAAAACAGGCAATTTAAGACCTGAATTTGAAAGATTAAAAGAAGATATTAAGAGTAAAAAAATCAATACTATCGTGGCTTTAAAACTAGATAGAATAACAAGAAGTATCTTTGACTGGGAAAAGTTAATGACTTTTTTAGAAGAAAATAATGCCTACCTAGATTGTGCTAATGATGAAATAAATACAACTAATGCTAATGGTAAAATGATTTCAAGACTACTTATGAGTGTTAGCCAAAATGAAATTGAAAGAACATCAGAGAGAACAAAAATCGGTTTAGCAGGAGCAATTAAACAAGGACATATTCCAAGTCAAGCACCACTAGGTTATAAACACGAAGATAAAAAATTAGTAATCGATTACTCTACTAAAGATATTGTTACAAGAATATTTAATCTATATTATGAGGGAAACTCTTATCAAACTATATCTAATATTTTAAATGAAGAAAAAGTTTTAGGTAAAACTAACTGGCGAGATTCTTCTATTACTGCCATACTTGAAAATGAAGTTTATAAAGGCGACTATGTTCATGGTAAAAGAACAAAGCACCCTACTTACTATCAAGATGTTGTCGAGCCTATTGTATCAAAAGAATTATGGGAAGAATGCCAAGTTCAAAAGAAAAAAAACTCACGAAGTTATCAAAGAACTTTAACTTATTTATTTTTACAAAAACTTACCTGTCCTAAATGTGGTCGCCTAATGGGTGGAAAAGCAACGAAAAAGAAAAATGGAAATGTTTATTATTACTATTATTGTAGCGACTGCAAAATCAATTTAAAGGAAAATGTGATTAGTGAATATTTTGATAATTTCGTTCAAGAGTTAGTAGAATATGATAGTGTTGTTAATCAATTCTTCTTACCTATGATAAAGCAAAAGTTTGATGAACCAAAAGAACAACTAGAAAAAGAATTGTTGAAACAAAACAATAAACTAGAAAGAATTAGAAAAGCATATATTGAGGGTGCATTTGATTTAGATGTCTATAATGAAGAAAAGAAAATTGTTGAAACTGCTATTGATAAATTAAATGCCGAACTAGAAGATACCGAAAATTGTGAAAACTTTAATTTTACTCCACAAGATATTTTACTAAAACGTGATATTGATTATATTAATAGAGTTAAATTAGCAAGTGAATATAAAGCAAGAACGAAAACATGGAAAGATTACACTAGAGAAGAAAAAGCCGATTTAATTATGAGATATGTAGATGAAATAAAACTAAAACAAAAAAATGATTTTGTCTATGTTGATGAAATATTATTTAGAGAAAGTATTTGTAAACCTTGTAATGAATTATTTGATAAAGGTTATATTGACATTAAAACTCCTGCTATATTTGGCAATTTAGTTGGAGAGTTAAGATTTAGTAATTACTTGCCTGAAGAAGAAGTTGGAAAACACATTATGAGATTAAGACAATATTATGATGTCGGTTTTGAAGAAGCAATTTACTATGTAGAAGATAGAGTTTTCTATTTCGATTTTCTAAGAGATGACAGAGCCATAATAAGAGTATTCCCACTAGAAGATTATTGTAAAATAGATCCCGATATAAAACTGAAAGAACAACGATATGGAATTATTTATATAAGAGGTAAAGATGAGTTTCAAATGCAAGATATAGACTCTGCATTTGATTATATACCTGATGAAAGTAATACTAGTGTAATTTATATGAAAGACCCTGTTCCTATTGAAATTGGAGTAAAGCCTGTAAATATGGAAGTGCTAAACAATGATACTTCTAGTCAAGGGTAAGTTTACTTACTTGTGAAACCCTTGACTAGAAATAATAATAAAAAATGGAAAAAGTTTAAAACAAAAAAGTTTACTTTTCTTGTTTTAAACTTATCTATAATAAAGATTTTTTGCTAACTTTTTTCTAAAAAAAGTTATAACAAACGTGGCACGTTTTGTTGAACTTGGTTCAATGAAAGTGGCGATAGTTTGTTAAAGAGACTTATGTAATTTTGTTTTATTGTGGTAGCTTTAAAACAATATGGAATAAGTCTAAAAGGGTTCTAGGGAATATCCCTAGCCCACAGGTTATTTTGATGTTTGCGTCAAAATACCTAGGGGGTTAAATATTTTGTCAGGGCCAAAATATATCTATGAAAGGAGGCAAAAATAAATGAGTACCTTATCTTATTCACTACATCTTGGTAGTGATAAAAACAGAAAACCGTCATCAAGAAATATGGCTAAAAATAATGCTTCTGGCTCTACCTCATCAAGAGTTGATAAACATAATTACCGTAAATATGATAATAATACAGAACTAATTGAAATAATAAGAGGTACTTCTTCTCTTTATGATGATGTAAAAAAACTTTATGAAAAAGAATTTAAAGAAGCAGTAGATGAATATAATTCTAGACAAACAAGAGATGATAGAAAGATTACTGATTATTTCAAAAAGATAAGTGATAATTCTAAAAATGACCTTGCTTGTGAAATTATCATTGAACTTGGAGATAAAAAATATTGGGATACGAAAGATGATAAATTCAAACATAAAATGACTAATGTTTTTAAAGAACAAGTGCGATTTAGAGGAGCAACTACCAAACTTTAAAATAGCCAGTGCGATTATTCATTATGATGAAACTAGTCCACATCTTCATATTGTTGGTGTACCAATAAAATATAAAAATAAAAATGGTATGAAAAAACAAGTTGGCAAAGGAGATGTTTTCACAAGAGATAGCCTACGCAGATTGCAAGATAAAATGAGAACTCTATGTATTGCTAGTTTCAACAAAGAATATGGCTTAAATGACATTTTGAAAAAGAAAGAAAAAGGCAGAAACAAAGATATAAATGTCAAAGACATGGGAAATTATCAAGCCATGAAAGACCAAATGGAAAAAGATAAAAAAGCACTAGAAATAGCCAGTAAAAAATCTAGTGAACTTGATAAAAGCACCATAGATATTAAAGCTACTGTCAATAACCTTAAAAAAGCACCAATAGTTAAAAATACCTATACTATTTCTGAAAATGATAAAAATAAAATTTTAGAATATATTGATAAAGTAGATAAAACAAATGCTGATTTCAAACGAACTGAAAAACTATCAGTAACATTGAATAATGTTGATACTGAATTAGAAGAAAACAGAGAAAAAATTAAAATACTAACTGAAAACAATGAGGCATTATCTCTTAAAGTAGATACTCTATCTAAAAACATTGATAATAAAAATAAAGAGATTAAAGAATTGAAAAAAGATAATAAACATCTTGAAGAACTAGTAAATCATTTTAAAGATTTATTTGATAGATTAATCAACTTTATCAAACATAAAATACTTGGAAAAGACAAAGAGCGTGAAGATTACTGGGAATTTTCAAAAGACTTATACGAGCATGGAATATTTAGTGAAAAAACAATTACTGACATAAAAGAAGATTATAATTGGAGCAAAGAATATGATAAAAACAAAGATCATGATGACTTTGATTTAGAAATATAATTTTTTCAGCCAGTTAGGACTACTCTAGTAGTTCTTTTTTTTGCAAGTAAAAAAGCAATCTGTACTAGCATTGCTTATTAGTTTGGTAATTACCTTTATAATTTAATTTTCAATTTTAGCAAGTTTCATTAGTTCTTCTAACTCTTGACATTGTTCCATATACGAATTAAAAGCCATATCATGTTGTTTCTCTAATTTTTCTACTGTTTGCTCCCATTCTTTATGTGTTTTTCTAAATATTTTAGGTGGTTCATTGTCTTTTAATTCATACAATTTCTCTAATAAAAAGGTGCTTTGTTTATCATAGTGTTCTGCAAGTGCTAGTGTACTATTTCGTAAGTTTATGAATAAATTAACATATAATCTCGCAATAACTTCATCATTATTTACATTTTCTTTTTTCTTCAAAATTATCCCCTTTCTATATAGCATATCTTTCAGTGATACCACTTCGTGTTTATTCTTTACTAAAAAGGGTAAACTAGAAATGGTGATGTGAGATGAAAACTCAAAACATCCGTAAAGTGCTTGGTGTCAATGTTAAATATTATAGATTTCTAATTGGATATACCCAAGAACAACTTGCAGAAAAATGCGAATTAAGTCCTAGATATATTAGTGATATAGAAAACTCTAAAGGTAATGTACCAATAGATACGCTCGAAAATATCGCCAAATATTTAAAAGTCGAGCCATATCTGTTAATTAAAGAACAAGGACACCACACTTCACAGAAAAGAGTAAATATGAAATAACTCTTTTTCTTTTGAAAAAATTTCATAACATATTACCCTAATACAGTATATCACAGATAAAGGAATTAGGCATGAAAGGTTGCTTATTTTTAAAACAATTTTCTCTATAATTTTTTACAGAGGAAGTGATAACGTGGAACAATACCCTGACTTTAACGAAAACATCAAGTATGTTATTTGCCAGAACATTAAAAAATATAGACTCGAAAAAGGTATAAGAGTTATGGACTTGGCAGAAAAACTTGATTTATCAGTTAATCATTTAAAAAGAATTGAGTCGGCAAATGACCGTAATAATATATCACTTATGACCCTTTACAAAATATCTATAATACTTGGTGTTAGAATAGACAAGTTTTTTGAAGAATAGATACAGAACTAATTTAGTTTCTGTTTTTTTATGGTATAATTATTTAAACAGAAGATAAATAGTAAGTTGTTGGAATGGAGGAATGATTATGAAAAAAAGTCTAAAAATCACTTTAATTGTTATTGGAGTTTTGGTAGGAATAGTTGCAGTTGATACTTTACAGGCAAAGATATTTAATAATAGTCCCATATTGAAAGTAAGAGAAAATTTGAATGGTGGTAGAACAGCTTATATTGATAAGGGAGTATTTGTAAATCATTATTATTGTATTAATAAAGAAGAAAAAACATTGTTCAAAGGAGCAAAATATACTTGCCCTGAGTTAGAAGAAAATAAAGAGTCAACAAATGGTTTTGACAAAGAATTTTTACAATGTATAGAAAATGAGTTAGGTGGCTATCTTGTAACTGAAAAAGATAACTTAATAGAAATACCTTTAAGTGAAATCAAAAAAGATGATAATGAAAAAATTGAATATTATAAAGGAGTATATGCTAGTGAACATCCTGATAATATGTATGTAATAGTTTATCCTAAAAACGGGACTTATGAATCTAATATAATGAAAGGTTTTGATAAATATTTTTATGAAAATTTTTCTGTATATCAAACAAGTGAAAGTCCTTTTGGTCCTACAATTTATATTCACAATGCTAATAATGATGTTGATTTTAAAGATATCTTTAATAAATGTAAAATTAATAGCAATTCTAATGATGGAAAATCAATGCCATCCAAAACTACAAACAAATTAAAAGATACTAAAAAAATAGTTATTAAAACTAATAATAAAGAATTAGGAACAATAAGTAATGAAGATACATTAAATAAAATATTAAATACTATATCAAGTAGTAAACAATATGGAGATGCTTTTCTATGTGATGGTCATGGTTTTGATTTTGAAATGTATGATAAAAACAGCAAATTAATTGATACTATATATGTTTGGAGTGATGGTAATAGATTAATTCCAGCCAGTATAAGTGGTGAAGGATGCTCTTATTATTCTATTTCAGATAACATTGATTTAAGAAAAATTATAGAAGATGAAACCGATTATATATTTTATAATATTTTAGATGTTAGAGATAATGATAATCAAAAATTACAATTATTTTATAAAGATGATAAAAATAATTACTATTTAAAAAGTGAAAATACTAATGAAATATTAATTAAATTTATGCTAAACAACCAAGTTATGACACTTAAATATGCTTTAGAAAATAACTATATTTCTGCTGAAAAAGTAGCTATTGACTACCCAAATATACTAATCAAAGAATAATTCAAATTACAATTTATCAAAAAGATTATAAAAATTAAATAAAGCATATTCCATAAATAGCAAAAACATGATATATTATTAGTATCAACGGAAGATTATATGTACTCTTTCGTTATTGGAAAAGAGTTGTAAATAACTACGACACTCGCTCCATTTGAATACAACTTACGGACTGTAAAAAGTTCGTAAGTTTTTATTTTGTGAAATAACGTATTTTTTTATTAGTAAAAATAGTTTAGAAACTTGAATAATAATATATAAATAAGTATCTAAAAAAAGAAAAATTATAAAAGTAATTTTATTTTTAGCTAGTACTTGTTATGTATTTTTACACAAAGCTCATCATTATAGTTTGATATATTTTTTTATAAAATTTGCATTGATAATAATATTACACAAATGATTACTCCTAATATCATTAGCCATTTCTTTTTAGAAATATTTTCTTTTAGTATAAAATAAGATCCTATAATTGTAATAATAATCGAGCTGGAATGAATAGGTTGTGCTAATGCTACCGGCCCATCTATTAAACAGAATCTAAATGTTAAATTAGCTACCAAGTCAAGCAAAATATAGAAAAACAATAAATATATTTTATTTATCTTTTTAAGATTAAGGTGATTCCAACTTCTTGTAAAAGCACAATACATCCCAACTATAATAATTCCTATAAAACTATAATAAAATGTCATAATAAGGGGATTAATATATATATTTATATAGTATTTATTCAATAAAGATGATACTCCATTAAATAATACAAAAAGACATGCAAAAATAATGCCTTTTTTACTATTTTCATCATTACTTATCTTATCTTCTTTTACTATGAGTATTGTTAAGATAATTAATATAATAGATATAATTAATTTTAAAATAGGTATTGATTCATGCAAAATAATAATACCTAAAATTAAGGTTACTATTGTATTACATTTTCTTATAGGCATAATGGTAGATACACTTGCATACTTAACTGACAATATTCCGCATATGTAACCTATCATTTGACAAATAGTAAGTGGTACAATTTTAACTAGATTATTTATATTAAAAGTTGATAAGATATCAGTAAACATTATAGAAAGTATTATATATGATACATTGCTTGCTATTAACCCAATTAAAGATATAGATTTGGCATTATTGTTTTCAGAACATATTTTCATAAAAATTTAATAGTATTTCATATTTAATATTATATATATAAAGTAAAACTTAAACTTAATCATTAATTGTTAATTTATATATATTGTAAACCTTATTTAAAGATATTGAACTTAACAAAAAAAGACACATATTTTGTGTCTATTTTTCTTTTGAAATACTAATATTTTTTATTTAAATGTTTCTTTAAATAATTTTCTAAACTTATCTAAATCCATATCTGTTGAAACTTTAATGTTACTTTCTTCTGTTAATGTAACATGACATTCGGTGTTATTATTTTTGTTAGTAACAATTTTTATATTGCAAGGTTCAAATTTAACTATATCTTCATCTAATACGCAAGCTATTGTTACAGGATCTGGAGATCCTAGACCAATAACACCATATCTTTCTTCAAAGAAGTCAATATATTTTTGAGAAATTGCTCCAGCAAATCTAGATACTAAATCCTCTGAATTTCTTAAATTTAAAACGTAATCTTTTTCTATAATAGATTTTACACCTAGTTCGTGGGTAACAATTTTTATATCCTCAAAAGGTGCTTCAAAAACAGTTCTAGCAGCTTCAGGATCAACATTTACATTGAACTCAATATAAGGTTCTTTAGCTTCAGGATCATAAGTTGCACCCATGATTATTACATGCTTTATCATTTTTATTATTCTTTTATCTTTTTTTATTGCTGTTGCCAAATTTGTAAGAGGTCCTAAACAAATAACTGTTAAATTATCTTTATATTTTTTTGCGGATTTTATAATAAAATCTTCAGCTTTTGTTTTTTCAAATTTTCTTTTGCTATTGTCTGGAAACACTGCATAACCAAGCCCATCTTTACCATGAGCATATTCCGCTGTTATATGGTCACATTTATTTTCTTTTGTACCATTGTACATTTTTATATTAGTTCCTAAGAAATCTTGTATTACCTTTATATTTTTTTTAGATTTTACTAGGGGAATATTTCCGCTAGCTAAAGTAAATCCTATAATATCTAAATTATTTTTAACAGCTAGCATAATTGCAAAAGCATCATCTATACCTGGATCAGAATCTATTAAATATTTCATAAAATCCTCCTAACAGTTAAATATTATAATATATATTATTCTTTTTTTGAAATATTATTATTATAATTTTACATTAAATTTGTAAAATTGCAATTTAGACAAATTCTTGTATATTTAAAAAGGCTTTAAATCATATAATTAAACAGGTGATAATTTTGAATGAAAATAATTTGTATGCAGTAGCTAGCATAATTGGGGATATAACCGCTCCTAACCTCAAAGGAACTGCTTATTTTAAACCTTTTAGAGATGGGGTAATGGTAGAACTTGAAGTAAGCGGGTTACCAGTTCGTAATAATTATGAATTATTTCCTGTATCTATTTATGATAGTAAAAATTGCGACATTTCTATTAGTGGTATTTTTAATAATATCGGTAGTAGTTTTAACCCAAGTAGTAAAAAACATCCTTTGATGGAAGGTGATATGCCTTATTTATTTTCTAATAATGATTATGCTTATTTGAAATTTTACACAACAAGGTTTAAAATTTATGATGTGATAGGTAAATTAATAGTTATTCACGAACCATTAAACGATTTTAATTCTAATATTTATGGACGAAAGATAGGATGCGGTAAAATAGTTAAATTAACATAAAAAAGAATCTATTTTTTACAGACTTGAATTTAAGTTTGTTTCAAGATTCTTTTTTTATAAAAAATGTTTTTATAAAAATTACACTTATAATAATAATTAAAGGGAAAGCTAGATAAGGAACATAATAATCCTTAATTAAAATAATTGAATTTGGGATGTTTCCAAAAGCTGTATTAGCTAAAACCATGCTTATTAAAGCTATTATAATAACTGAAATTTTACTAGCTTTTTTATTTCTAACATAAATATTAAAATATTTTTTGATTCCATATAAAGAAGCGTTAGTTAATGAGAAAATATAAAAAATCCATCTAAATGCTAGTAAATTTTCTAAATGTAGGTCTGAATTTGAAAGTGCAATTTTTTTTAGCAAGATATATTCTGGATACCTAAATAAAGAAGCCATTTTATAACCAAAACAAGAAATAACAAAAAACATAACGATGGTAAGAGAAACTGATGTTAATAGATAAAAAAGAATAATGTTTTTAGAAAACTTATTTTGGTCTACAATTCTTGATTTATTTATACTTAGTAATAAGAAACTTAATAGGGCGCAGCTAGAAGCATAATAAACGGATCCTTCAAAAATATTATTAAGAACATTACTAGTGTTTAGCATTGGCATAACATTATTTATTTCTACATACTTTAAAAGGAAAACTTCTATTATAATTACTAAAATTAAACTTAGAAAAAATAGTATTTGAGAAATTCTTAGTATTGTTTTAAGTCCTTTAAAATTAATTATTAAACTTGTTGTTATTACCAATAATCCAATAAGGTAGAAAGGGGTTTGTTCTAAATATTTACTAATTAAAAATATAACGATTGATCTAATTGAGATTGTAAAAAAAATAAAGAAAACTAAAAAGATTAAAAAGTTTAAAATGTTTCCTAAAATTGGATTAAATAATTTTAAATTTTTTTTATATATGTTAAGAGTAGGGTAAGTATTATTTATTTTTATAAACATTAAGATAGGTATTATACCTATTATTATTCCTATTACCATTGATATAAGAACATCATTTTGTGCTTTTTCTATTAGTATAATATCACTTAATCCTAAATATAAGCTAGCACAAATTAAAGATAAAACCATTCCTATTTGCAAACTAGAAATTTTACTGTTCATATTAATCATCCCCCTTTATAGATTTGATAGAAAGTTCTGTAGAATTTATATTAACGCTAACACTTACTTCAAAATTAATATTATTTAGAATTTTTTCTATCGTATAATTTTTTTCTTTCATTTCTTTAAATTTTTTTTGATTAAATTTTGAACTATATTTTAAAACATCTGCTCTATTTTCCACGTATAATTTTTTTAAGGATGTATCCATTAGCTCTTTAATCTTTTTAGCTGCTTTTTTTTCTAATTCCTTAATATATTTGCTATCTTTGGTAAAATCAGCTTTGCAATTATATTCTGCCAAGTCGGCTTTAATGTCGCTTTTTATTTTTACATTAGGCTTTCCATTTATAAAAGATAAATTTTCTTCTAATTTTGAATCAGAAATTTTTATACTTGCATAATTATTTTCATCACATTTAATATTTACGTAAGTTTCATTGGGAATATTTTTTAAGAAATTGTAGCCCGTGCTTTCTTCTTCAGAAAGATAACCTTTCAAAAGATTATTTTCAAAAAAACCTAGCGTTTCAAATCTTAACTTCGTTTTAGGATTACTTTCAGATATATTATCCATGTTTTCACCAGTAGAAGTTTTTCCTTCAATTTTTACGGCTGGTAAAATTGCTTCTTTTCCTTCGTTAATTAAATTTGATATAAATTCATCTATTGTTACTATTGTGAGCGTACCGCTGTAATTATCTGCTATATTAAGCGTTGATTTTAAATTTCTTGTTGGAATTGTCTCAAGTGGGGTAATTATTTTTAAAACATCATCTGCTTTACTTTCTTTAGCTATTATAACTAAAGAGTCTTTTTCAACCTCAGAATTTCTCATGAAAAAATCCAAATAATTTAAAGGATCTTTTTCTCTTAATAGATTTTCATTAATTACGATAACTTCATTGTGCCCTAGATAAATTTCTTTTGAAGAATCTAGCATTATTTTTTCTAGAGCTTCAAAAATGGTATTACCACTTGCTTTAAAGAATGTGATTAAACTGTTATCACTTTCTTCATCTTTTTTTGCATTCATGATTTGTATGCCAACATCATACTTTGTTTTATCTTTTTCATTTTGATCTATTGATATTCCAGAGACTATAGCATAATTATTTATTTCTTCATAGTTATAGCAGCCACATAGGCTAAAAATAAGTAATAAGAAAATACATATTTTAATTATCTTTTTCATCAGTATCCTCCTTATTAAAAATATTTTGAGGATCAAATTTTGCCTCGTTTTCAGATAAAATAGCATCTTTTTGAGCTTTTAAATTAAATGGTTCGAAAGGAAAAAAGTAAGGTTCTCCGCAGGATTTTTCACTTATTAATAAAGCTAGCAAAATTATAAAGCCAAACAATACACCAATAAAACCAAAAAAGGATGCAAGAAAGATTAAAAATAATTGCCACCATTTTATGGAATTAATCAATTCAATCGAGCTGAAAGCTAGGCTAGCTACAGAGCTAATTCCTACTATTATTATGGTAATAGGTGAAACTATTCCAGCTTCTACAGCTGCCTGACCTAAAACTAAAGCTCCCACAATGGATATAGAACTTCCTCCCTTACCTGGAAATCTCATATCACTTTCCCTTAAAACTTGAAACATAAAACTCATTACTATTATTTCAAATACGGTCGAAAAAGGAACACCATCTCTTTGAATAGAAAAGTTGATTAAAAGCCCGCTAGGTAAAGCTTCCTGATTATAAGCCATTAATGATATATAAATAGCGGGAGTTAAAATAGCTAATAACATAGCTATTATTCTTATAATACGATTTCCTATAACATTTAGACTTTTTTCGTAATAATCTTCAGGATTTTTAAAAAAATCTATAAATAAACAAGGAAGAATAATTACCTCATTAGAATTCTCGGTCATTAAAGCTATTCTTCCTTCTAGTAAAAGCTGACAAACCAAATCAGGTCTTTCGGTTGTTAAAACAGTAGGGAAAATAAACCTATTAGTATTACTTATGGCATCTACTATATAATTAGTATTACCTACATATTTAATTTTTATCTTATCTATTTTTTCACTTATTCTTTTTACTATATTATTGTTACAAACACCATCTATATAAAAAAGAGCTACTTTTGTTTTACTTTCAGTTCCGATAGTTTTTTCTTCAATCCATAATTTCTCTGTTTTTAATCTTCTTCTAATCATTCCCATATTAAACTGATAGTTTTCACTAAAAGCATCACTAGGCCCTTTTATACCTTTTTCATTTTCACTTTTATTTATGGAACTATAAATGGGAGCTCTATTTTCAAAAGCAAGTAGTTTTCCGTCATCAAAAATACTTACGGTAAATCCGCTCATTATAAAATAGGTGATTTGATCTTCTTGATCAAAAGAGACGATATTATTATTTGGTATAAAGTTTTTTATGTAGTCATATAAATTTTGTTTTTTGATATTTTCAAAATCTTCATCAATTCTTCTTAAAATAAAATCATTTATACCATTTGAACTACTAACGCACATAGAATAAACGAACGTAACTGTTTCTTCATTAATCTTAAAATCTTTAAATTTTATATCTGGTGCATTATTAGTATTTTTTTTAATTTCACTAATTAATTTTTCTCTTTTATTCATTTTTTTCATGTTATCCCTCTTTTATATTATTAACAATTTTTTATAAAAAAATAACAAAAAAAAGGAGATTACACAGTTCCCTGTGCAATCTCAAAAAGAATAAAAAGGGGTTGGCTAGTTGTGATACTAGCACCAGCTGTTGTTTCCTCAAGCTGGTGCCATTTATACTAATCTAAAGTGAGTAAAAAGTCAACCTTTTTTTAAAAAAAATTCAAAAAAATTACATTTATTTTTTTTAGACATTGTCTTACAAACAATTGTTTGTTATAATTTGTTTGATTAATAGTTGGAAGGTATTTTTATGAAATTAGAAGATATTAATAAGGTTGGCGAAAAAAACTTAAAACTCTTAAACAATTTAGGCATTTATAATATAGATGATTTAATAAGAAATTATCCTTATAGGTTTGAGGTTTTAGCCAGAAGAAATATTAATGATAGTAATTTTTTTGATAATATGACCATCGATGGAATTGTAGAAACCACCCCGGTTGTAAGTTTTTTTAAAGGCAAAAAAAATAGATTAACTTTTATGATTAATTCACAAGATAAACTCATTAAAGTAATAATATTTAATAGAGCCTTTATGAAGAACTCTATTAAAGTTGGAAATTATGTTACGGTGATTGGAAAGTATAATAACAAATTGGAAACTTTAACAGCTACAAATATATTACTTTCTAAATTGGGGAATACTTTAAAAATAATTCCAGTTTATCATCAAACTAAAGGACTAACCTCAAAACAAATTAATTATTTTGTTAATGAAGCTTTAAGCTATTTACCTTTGCATAATAATATTCCGTCTTTTCTGAGTGATAAATATAATCTTATGGATGAGCATGATGCTTTAAAAATTATCCATAATCCAACTAGCGAACAAGAATTAAAAAACGCAATAAAAACACTTAAGTATGAAGAACTTTTTACTTATATGTTAAAGGTTAGAAGACTTAAGAAAAAAAATGAAGAACATAATGTATTATTTAAGAAAAACATTGATTTAAAAGAGGTAAATAAATTTATCAGTAAGTTGCCTTTTAAGTTAACCATAGATCAAAAACAAGCTATTAAAGAAATGATTCAAAATTTAAGAAACGATGTAAAAATGAATAGACTTCTTCAGGGTGATGTTGGTTCAGGGAAAACTATTGTTGCTTTTATTTTAGCCTTTGCTTGCTTTACTGCAGGTTACCAAAGCACCTTAATGGCTCCAACAGAAATATTAGCTATTCAGCATTATGAAAATGCCTTAAATCTTTTTAAAGATTTTGATTTTAAAATTGGTTTACTTACTGGTAAAATGACTAGTAAGCAAAAAAAAGAAGTATATGGTAAGCTAGAAAATAAAGAATTAGATTTTTTAATAGGAACCCATGCCTTGATAAGCGAAAATGTTACATGGAATAATTTAGGCTTAGTAATAACCGATGAACAACATCGTTTTGGAGTTTCCCAAAGATTAGCTTTAAAGAATAAATCACAAGTTCCTGATGTTTTACTTATGAGTGCAACTCCTATACCTAGAACATATGCTTTAACTATATATGGAGATACTGATGTTACTAGTATCAAAACGATGCCTAAAGGAAGAATCCCAGTAAAAACTTTTGTAAGAAAAACAAGCGAATTAAAAGAAGTTTTAGAAATTATTTATCTAGCACTAAAGAATGGCAATCAAGCTTATGTAATAGCTCCAATGATTGAAGAAAGTGATAACGCGGATTATACTAATGTAAATGACTTAAAGCATAAATTTGAACTTGCGTTTAAAAATTATAGGGTGGAGATACTTCATGGAAAAATGGAAAATGAAGAAAAAGAAAAAATAATGAATGATTATTTAGAAAATAAGATAAATATCCTTATTTCAACAACCGTAATTGAAGTTGGGGTTGATGTTAAAAATGCAACGGTTATGGCTATTTTTAATGCTGAACGTTTTGGACTTTCAACTTTGCACCAATTAAGGGGAAGGGTCGGAAGAAATAACTTGCAATCATACTGCTTTTTAGTAAGTGATAAAGATACAGAAAGACTTAAAATAATGGAACAAACTACAGATGGATTCAAAATAAGTGAAGCTGACTTTAAATTAAGAGGGCAGGGAGATTTATTTGGAAATAGGCAAAGCGGAGATCTTATGTTTAAACTTTCAGATGTAAAAAAAGATTACGATTTATTAGTTAAGGTAAAAGAAGATGTTAATAATTATTTTGAAAAACAAAGTCTCTAGTATGAACAAGAAGAATTAAAACGAAAAAATGATTTGTATTATTAATAAAAAAAGAAAAGCATAAACTTTAATTTTAAGTTTACGCTTTTTTAATTTTTACTTTGTAAATTTGATACGGTTGTTTCTATTTGACTTCTTTCTATGTTGTTTATTTGGTACCAACCATACTTAGTCATTTCATTATATGTATTTTCTTGACTGTTTAACGTATTATCTAAACACTCTTTAAGTACTAATCTAGATGACTCATTAGAGCTTTCAAGAATTCCATGTACATACAAGTCAGTAGTATTTTTAAGTAATAGTAAATAATTTTCCATTATTAATTTATCATTCATTTTGTTTTTCCTCCAATAAGTTCATTAATTTTTCTTTGATTTTAGTATGCTTAGATAATTCATCTTGAATAAAAGAAGCTAAACTTTTATTTTCTATTTTTTCTAATCCAGCTTCAGTTATTTTAATTAAGATTTGCTCATGCTCAATAGCATCTTCAAAATATAGTAATTCTTTTTGTGTCATATTATTTTCCTCCCTAATTTTATCATGGCATCAAATTAAATATTTTAAACATAATTTAAGTTGCTAAAAATATTTTTTTTACGTATAATAAAATACATAAAGATAAAAAGGTATGTGGAGGAATACCATTTATTTAGCGCCAGGCCTTTAAATAGGTGACGAGGATGATAGTTATCGAAATATTCGGCGGATGCTATCACGGATTTGTGAAACGTAAAAAATACTTCAAAAAATAAAATAAAAATTATAACAAAAAGTATTTTGCACAATTATTTTTATTATGTAAAAGGAGAAAAAAATGTGCGGAATAGTTGGTTATGTAGGTAAAGATAATGATGGCCTAAAAAAATTGATAGATGGATTAGAAAAATTAGAGTACCGAGGTTATGACTCTTCTGGAGTTGCTTATTTTCAAAATGAAAATATAAAAATAATTAAAGAAAAAGGTAAAATATCAAATTTATATAATGAGATTAACTTTGCGGAAAAAACAAATTTAGGAATAGGCCATACAAGGTGGGCTACTCATGGTAAAGCTGATAAAGAAAATGCCCACCCTCATATGATTGGCAAGTTTGCTATTGTCCATAATGGGATTGTGGAAAATTATACCACTTTAAAAAAAGAATTAATGAAAAAAGGGTATAGCTTCAAATCAGAAACTGATAGCGAAGTTATTTGCGCTCTCTTAGATTATCTTTATAAAAAAGATAATAATATTTTAAATTGTATAGAAAAATTAAACGAAATTTTGAAAGGTTCTTATGCTTTAGGGATTTTATGTAGTGATGAACCAAACTACTTATTTGCAGTTAAGAAAAATAGTCCTTTAATTATTGGAATAGGAGACGACAGTAATTTTATAGCATCTGATGTGCCCGCTATTTTAGATAAAACAAAAAAATATGTAGTTTTAGAAGATGGGGATTATGCAAAAATAAAAATGGATAAATTGGAAATTTATAACAACGGAAAAATAAAAAAATATGATGTTAAGGATTTTGGTTTTGATTCTAAAATGATAGATAAGCAAGGATATGAACATTTTATGTTAAAAGAAATATATGAACAGCCAGAAGTTTTTAGAAAAACTACGAATCCTTATTTAGAAACTGGTTTTGACAGCCTATTTAATAAAATGCCTGATTTTTCAAAATATAGAAAAATAAGAATTATTGCATGTGGTAGTGCTATGCATGCAGGACTAGTAGGTAAGCAAATGTTAGAGAGGTTTGCAAACGTTAAAACAGAGGTTGAAACAGCTAGTGAATTTAGGTATAACAAGTTATTTTTAGAACCAGATGAACTAGTTATTGTTGTTTCACAGTCTGGTGAGACAGCTGATACTCTTGAAGCTTTAAAAATAGCTAAGAAAAATGGAAATGATACTTTAGGTATAATAAATGAAAAAGGAAGTACTATAGCTAGAGAAGCTAAAATAGTTCTTTATACTGAAGCTGGTAAGGAAGTTGCGGTAGCAACTACAAAGGCTTACTCTGCACAAGTTGCCATGTTATCATTAATAGCTCTTAATATAGCTAATTTTAATAATTTTATCAGTAAAAAAGAAAAAGTAGAAATTTTAGAAGATGCAAAGAAATTACCAAATTATATGGAAGGGTTATTGCAGAAAAATGAAGTATATAAAGAAGTTGCAAATGTTATAAAAGACTATAATGATGTTTTTTTTATAGGAAGGGGAATAGATTATGCTCTAGCTATGGAAGGTTCTTTAAAACTAAAAGAAATTTCTTATACTCATAGCGAAGCTTATCCAGCTGGAGAGTTAAAACATGGTACTATTTCTTTAATAGAAGATAAGACTCCCGTTATAGCTATTACAACTGATAAAAATGTTGCTTCTAAGACAATAAGTAATATCAAAGAAGTAAAATCTAGGGGTGCAGAGGTTATCTATATCACAAATAGTGATTATGAAGATGACACTTTTTATGATAAAAAAATAATCATTCCCAAAATAAATGATATATTTACACCTCTTTTGACTGTAATACCACTTCAAATGATAGCTTATGAACTAGCTAAAATAAAAGGCTGCAATATAGATAAACCTAAAAATTTAGCAAAATCTGTAACAGTAGAATAAAGTAGTAGTATAAAAAATATTTAATAAAATATATTGACATTAATGATAAAAATATATATTATTATAATAGCGTGATGATATCACGCGAATACCCTTTTACGATTTTGTTGAAAGGGTAACCAAAACCCCCTTGGAGTCTTATGACTCCTTTTTTGTTTAGTTAATTTTATAATTAAATTTATTTATGTTGCACAATAATTTAAAATGTTATATAATTAAAGCATATATAGTAGGGAGGAATATTTATGGAGAATTTAGAAACTATAAAAGTAGTAAGTGCTGAAGGAAAAGAAATTGAAATAAAGGTTATAACTATTTTAAAAAAGCCAGAAGAAGACAAAAGTTTTTTACTTTATACATTTGATGAAAAGGCTCCTAATGTAGATATTTATGCTTCTGTTATAAAAGAAGAAAATAGTAGCTATGTGCTAGACTCTATAACTAATAAAGAAGATTGGGATTTGGTTCAAAAGGCTATTCAGGAATTATCAGCTTAGTGGTGAGTGTATAATGAATAAAGAATTGTATGAAAAATTAATAAATGAACTTAATGAGGTAAAGGAGCCTTATCCTGCTGTTATTAGAGACTTGTTAGCTAAAAACTTAACAAAAGAAAAAAGTAAAGATGAAGTTTTAGCTATTATTTCTGCTTTTTATGACTATACTAATGGTAAAGATGGATTTAATTTTTTAAAAGATTATTTTCATAAAGTATTTTCAAGTTATTTTTCAAAAAATGTTATTGAAAATGATTTAATAAAAATTATAGAAGATGATTTGCTTTTAGAACATATTTTTAGTATAGGAAATAAAGAAGTTATAGAAAATATATATAAAGATATAAGATTTAAATTAGAAAAAGACGGCAACAATGAACAATTAAATAAATGTGCCCAAAAGCTAAATAAATTTGATAAATCTGGTAAGTTCAAGGAAGAACTTGAAGAAATGTCTAAAAAGGCAAATGAAAATCTAGAAGAAATGCTATCTAGAGCTTTAGAAAAACATGATGCCGATTCTTCTTCTATTCAAAATAATGCTGAAACTGAAAGAGTAGAAAATAGATTTAATGCCTCTAGAGAATTAGGAGTACCAGTTTCTACGCTTAATCGCATGTTTGATAAAAAAGGTTTAAACTCAGATGAAATTGATCAAATTATAGTTGACCCTGAACTAGCTAATGCATTATCGGACCAAGCTTCTAAAATTTGTTCTTTGCCTAAAAACTGTTTTGAAAGATTCAGAAAGAGATTACAAGAAAGAAAATTTTTTGATAAAATAGATGTAACTTTTGATGATGGGAAAGCTTTTTTAGGTAAAAAAGTAACTGCTGAAAAAAAATCGTTCTTTAGTAAGGTAGCTAGTACTGATAATGAGTTCTACCAAGTTATTAAAAACTCAGCTAAAAGAAAAAAAGAATTATTATCACAGTTTGTTAAGATTGACCCTGAAGTTTCTAAATTTGTAAAAAAGGCTATAAAGAATACTAATGAAAAAATTAAGCAAAAATATTCTAATGCTAAAACACAATTAAGAAATTCTTATGAAAATACAAAAAATATAATTGGTGAAAAAAAAGATGAAGTTAAAGCACATGTTTCAGATAAGTTATATGATTGGGCAAATAAACTAGCTGAAGAAAATAATTCTAATTTAGGTGATCAAACTCCAAAAATTAATAGTAGTGAGACTATAAAATCTTATACTCAAGAAACAGTAACAAGTCCTACTACTGAAGCAATTATTAATGGAAAAAAGGTTATTGTAAAAATAAAAGATGGTAATGCTCCTACAATTATTGCAAAAGGTGGCACAAATGTTGGAAGTATTCCAAGCAAAACGATTAATTTACCAAAAGCAATGTAATTAATGGTATTAAAAAGATATTTTATTTCATAATAATAGTGGTGAGTATTATGAAGAAGTATCTTTTTTTAATTATATTATTAATAATTTATATAGTTTTGATAACTGGTAAAAAAACAGAAAAAGTTTTGTCATATAATGATTTAGGAAATGAAAATGTATCAGAATTTAATTTGGTATTTAAAAACGGAATTAATAGTAATAATCTTTCTGTTTTGTTTAATCAATATGAGGGTGAATATTTGATAAAAAATATTTCGTTAAATGAAACCAAGGCAGATGTTAAATCTAATAACATAACTGATTGTATAAAGCAAGTTTTTTCTTCTGAAAATAATGCTTTTTCTGAAATCTATATGGCATCTGGATTTAAAGTTAATGAACTTTCTTTGTTAGCTTATAATGATGAAATTATTCCATTTTTGGAAGAAAATAACATTTATTATTATATAAAGTAAACTTTACGGTTTACTTTTTTTTTAATAATCGTTATAATTTACTTAGTGGGAAGGTGCTAGTATGGGAAATTTAATTAATTTTGTAAGAGATAAAATATATTATTTATTAATTGGTACGATTGTTATAATTGTTTTAATAATAGTTGTAAATGCTTGCTCTGCTTCTTTTTCTAAAAAAACATATGATTCTATAGAAAAAGATATGGTAAAAGCTGCAAAAGAATATTATTCTTCAAGAGAAGATAAACTACCTAAAGAAGATAATGGAACAGTTAAAGTTAATATTTCAACTTTAGTTGAAACCGAACTTCTTTATGAAGTTAAGGATCCAAAAAAAGAATCTAATTTATGTACTGGATATGTAGAAGTAACTAAGGTTGGAGATGAATACTCTTATATTCCATTTTTATCTTGTAAAGGTAATTATGAACCATCTTATTTAACTGATAAAATAAAAAATAGTAAGTTAGATGAGTATGGTAATGGGGTTTATACATTAAATGGTGAATTAGTTTATAGGGGTAAGGAAGTTAATAATTATGTATCTTTTAACGACTTAGTATGGCGAATTGTTAAAGTTGATTCAGCTGGTGATATAAAACTTGTTTTAGCAGAAAGGACTCAGGATAGTTATCCTTGGGATACGGCTTATAATTCAGATAAAGAAGATTCATCTGGGGTAACAACTAATTATTTGCAAACTGATATTAGAAAAACTTTAGACAAATATTATGAAGACACTTTTTCAGCTGAAAGTAAAGCTAAAATAGTTTCAAAAGATATATGTGTAGGAAAATATACGAAAGAAGATCAATTTAGTACAGAAAAGGAGTGTTCTATTAAAAAAGAAAATGAGAAAATAGGGCTTCTTAATGCTAGTGATTTCCAAAATGCTAGTTTGGATTCTAAATGTCTTAACTTATCAGATTACGAATGTGGTAATTATAATTATTTATCAGATCTCGATTTTAATACTTGGCTTTTAAATTCTTCTAGTCAAAATACCTATAAAGTTTTCTATTTATCAGGTACAATTAAAGAGACTTTAGCTAGTGTAAATAAAAAGATAAACCCAGTAGTTTATCTTAGCAATAAAACTTTAGTAACAAGCGGGAAAGGAACATTAGAAGAACCTTATATATTAAAATAGTTCATATTATATTTGAACTATTTTTTTATTTCTATAAGAAATGGTGCATTATTGTTGTCAGTGTTATGATATTCTGTGTAATTTATTTTATTATTTTTCAAAAATTTTAATATAGCATCTGCTTCTTCTTTTCCTTCTTTATGAGGATAACAAGTAATTAATATTGTTCCTTTTTTATTTAAAAGAGGTAAGGAATTTTTTAATGCTTCTAAAGTACTTTTTTTATTTGTTAATATTTTTTTATCACCTTTGGGAAGATATCCCAAATTGAATATAATTAAACTTATTTTTTCTTTATAATCTTGTAGATATTCTTTAATTTTTTCGTGACTATCATTAATCAGCGTAACATTATTAATTTTATTTGTTTTAAGTAATAAATTTGTGTTTTCTATTGCATTTTTTTGAATGTCAAAACTAAATACTTTTTTTGATAATTTAGCTAATTTTAAGGTATCATTTCCATTTCCGCAAGTGGCATCAACCGTAATATCTGTTTTTTTTATAACTTTTTCACATATTAAGTCGGCTCTGTTTAAAATACTTTTATTAAAACCTTGATAAGTATTCCTTCTTTTTAATTCTTTATCTATATCATTTAAAACACTAACTTTTTTTAGAATCCAAAGTGGGGCTATTAAGTCATCTTTAGCGCCATCACCAGTTAGTCTATGAATAACTATATTTTCTTTTAGTTCTTCTATTTGATCACATACTATATTTACATATTCTTTTTTGGTTAATAAATGAAACTTTGTTTTTTTGTAATATTTTTCTAATTCAGTATTTTTTAAAACATGTAACATGTGAATTTTTATTCCTTGTATATCTAGTTTGTTTAAGTGTTTAATGGTTTCCATCATCATTTTGTTATTTTCACCTGGTAACCCATTTATAATATGAACAACTACGTTTATATTATTTTTTCTTAAGCGTTTAACGCAAGAATCAAAGCATTCTAAATCATGTCCTCTATTAATTAATCTTAAAGTTTTATCATGCATACTTTGTAAACCAAGTTCAATGGTTAAGTAAGTACGTTTATTTAAATCACATAAATAATCTAGACATTCATCTGTTATGGCATCAGGTCTTGTTCCGATGTTTATTCCTACCACGTTTTTAAAGGTAAGTACTTTTTCAAATTTTTTTCTTAATACATCAACAGGTGCAAAAGTATTAGTATTAGCTTGGAAATAAGCTATATATTTAGTGTCAGGCCATTTATTATTTAATTTGCTTTTTATTTCATTAAATTGCTTTAATAAATCATCTTCTTTATTGCCTGCAAAATCTCCCGACCCTTTAGCAGAGCAAAAAATACATCCGCTTCCATTTTTAAAATTAGGGCAAGAAAATCCCCCATTTAAACTTACTTTAAATACCCTGGTTCCAAATCTTTTTATTAAATCATAGTTAAGGGTATGATATCTTTTATTGTCGCTACTATATTTAAAATTCATTTAAATCACCATTATTAAGTATAGAGTAAATATATTAAAAAAACAATTTTTTATTTGTAAAAATTAAAAATATATTCTTTTTTTCTTGCTTTAGGACTTTAAATATAATATACTATAATTATTAAAGCGTTGAAGAAGAGTATTAGGTTAGATAATCTTTTTAAAGAGAGTCTATTAGGGGTGTGAGTAGATAAAAGATTCTTTCCGAACTAGCTTCTGAGTTTTTATAGGAAATCAAGTACTATGATACGGGTGACTTTCGTTATAAAGTTTTAAGAGTATATTCTTTTTGAATATGAATTAAGGTGGTACCGTGGACTAAAGTTCATCCTTATTAGAGGATGGACTTTCTTTATTTTAGGAGGAAAGTATGGTAGAAGTTGCTAAAACTGTGTTAGAATTTATTTTTGTTTTTTTAATAGTTTATTTATGTTATTACATTTTTAGCTATAAAAAAATAAAAAAGTTTAATAGAAAGAAAATGCCTTTAGGAGTTAAATATTTGGTATATAGGTATAATATCGACGTTGTTAGGCTTGGTTATAAAAACATCATGAAAAGATTAATGCTGTGTGACTCTTTTATAGTTGCTTTAGTGTTTATAGTTACTGGTTTGGTTGATAATATATATATAAGATTATTGGTAGCTTTTATTTTAATATTTCCTGTGTTTGCAGGGGTATATCATTTGATAGCTTACTATTATAAGAAAGAGGAGATGAAATAATTATGTATGATTTTAATAAAATAGAAAAAAAATGGCAAAAATATTGGGATGAAAATAAAACTTTTAAAACAGATGTTTATGATTTTAGTAAACCTAAATTCTATGCATTAGACATGTTCCCTTATCCATCAGGTTCTGGTCTTCATGCGGGTCATCCAGAAGGTTATACCGCTAGTGATATAATTGCTAGAATGAAAAGGATGCAAGGTTATAATGTGCTTCATCCAATGGGATTTGATTCTTTCGGTCTTCCAGCTGAACAGTACGCGGTTGATACAGGGAATCATCCAGCTATATTTACAGAAAAAAACATCAAGTTTTTTACAAAACAACTTAAATCATTAGGTCTTTCTTTTGATTGGGATAGAGAAGTTAGAACTTCTGATCCTTCATACTATAAATGGACACAGTGGATATTTTCTAGACTATATGAAGACGGTCTAGCAAAATTAGTTGATATGCCAGTTAATTGGTGTGAAGAATTAGGAACGGTTTTAGCTAACGATGAAGTAATTGACGGAAAAAGTGAAAGAGGAGGATATCCTGTTGTTCGTCGTAACATGAAACAGTGGGTTATTGATATCCCTAAATACGCTGATAGGTTGCTTGAAGGATTAAATTCCGTTGATTGGCCTTTTTCTACAAAAGAAATGCAAAGAAATTGGATTGGTAAATCAGTAGGTGCTGAAGTTAAATTTAAGGTTTCTGAAACAGAATATGAATTTACTGTTTTTACTACAAGATGTGATACTTTATTTGGTGCTACATACTGTGTTTTAGCACCTGAAAATGAGTTGGTAGATAAAATAACAAGTAAAGAGCAAAAAGAGAAAGTTGAAGCTTATAAAAAAGAGTGTGCATCTAAATCTGATATTGAAAGAACGGATTTAAGTAAGGATAAAACCGGAGTTTTTACAGGTAGTTATGCTATTAATCCGGTAAATGGCAAAAAAATACCTATTTGGATTAGTGATTACGTTTTAGCTAGTTATGGAACAGGATCTATAATGGCGGTTCCAGCTCACGATGATAGAGATTATGATTTTGCTAAGAAATTTGATATTGAAATTATTCCTGTAATTGATGGAGGTAACGTTTTAGAAAAAGCTTATACTGAAGATGGTCTTCATATTAATTCTGACTTTTTAAATGGATTAAATAAAGAAGATGCGATTAATAAAATGTTGGAGTGGCTAGAAAGTAATAAGGTTGGTAAAAAGAAGGTAAATTATAAAATGAGAGAGTGGATCTTTGCACGTCAAAGATACTGGGGAGAACCTATCCCAGTAATTCATTTGGAAGATGGTAGTGTTGTATTGGAAAAAGATTTACCACTTGTTTTACCAGAGCTAGAAGATTATAGTCCAACTAAAACAGGAGCATCTCCGCTAGAAAAAGCAAAAGACTGGGTAAACGTTATGGTAGATGGTAAAAAAGGTAAGAGGGAAACTTCTACTATGCCAGGTTCAGCGGGTTCTTCTTGGTACTTTTTAAGGTATATTGATCCTAAAAATGATGATTGTTTTGCTAACCAAGAACTTCTTAAACACTGGATGCCAGTAGATTTATATATTGGTGGTCCAGAGCATGCAGTAGGTCATTTATTATATTCTAGAATGTGGAATAATTATCTTTATGATAAAGGATTATCACCGGTTAAAGAACCATTTAAAAAATTAGTTCATCAAGGTATGATATTAGGTTCTAATGGTATTAAAATGGGAAAAAGGTATCCAGAGTACGTAGTTGATCCTATGAAAGTAGCAGAGTCACATGGTGCAGATGCGTTAAGATTATATGAGATGTTTATGGGTCCAATAGAAGCTGATAAACCTTGGGATGACAAGGGCCTTGATGGATCTTTAAAGTTTTTAGACAGGGTATGGAGATTATACACGAGTGAAGAAAAAAAAGATGGTGAAAACGCTAATCTTGAAAAAATTTATCATCAAACCGTTAAAAATGTTACCAATGATTATGAAAAACTTTCATTTAATACGGCAATTAGTCATCTTATGGTGTTTGTTAATGCTGTTTATAAAGAAGATGTTTTTCCAAAAGAATATGCTGAAGGTTTCGTTAAGTTATTAAATCCAGTAGCGCCTCATATAACAGAGGAATTATGGACTACGGTTTTAGGTCATAATGGTACTATTACTTATGAGACTTGGCCTACTTATGATGCGTCAAAATTAGTCGAAACAACTTTTGATATAGCAGTTCAGGTAAATGGTAAGTTAAGAGGAACTATTACCATAAATAATGATGATTCTGAGGATATAATTAAAGAAAAAGCTTTAAATAATGATAATGTAAAAAAGCATATAGAAAGTAAAGAAATTATAAAAATAATTGTTATTAAAAATAAAATTGTAAATGTAGTTGTTAAGTAAAAAACTAAAGAGTAAACAAAATGAGTAAAACTACTTATTTTGTTTTATTTTGCAATAAAAAATGGTATAATAACGTTGACGAATTAATCCATAATAAAGTTAGGTGATGTAAAGTGAATATAAAAGGAATAAATATAAACTATTTAGATTATGGTAATAAAGAAAAAAAAGCTATTGTACTATTACATGGTTGGGGACAAAATATTCAAATGATGAGTATGCTTGGTGAACCTTTTAAAAAGAATTTTAGAATTGTTGTTGTTGATTTTCCGGGGTTTGGTCAGAGTATGGAACCATTAGAAGTAATGGGAGTAGACGGGTATACAGAAGTAATAGAAATATTATTAAAAAATTTAAATATAAAAGAACCAATTTTAATAGGCCATTCGTTTGGTGGAAGGGTTGCCGTAAAGTTTGCTTCTAGAAATAAAGTTGAAAAGTTAATTTTATTATCACCAGCTTTAAGGGGACATGATAAAAAAGGTTTAAAAACAAAAATATTAAAATCTTTAAAAAGTGTTCCTGGTTTAAATAAACTTGAAGGTTGGGCTAAAAATCACATTGGTTCTAGAGATTATAGAGCCGCAAGCCCAGTTATGAAACAAGTGTTAGTTTTGACGGTTAATGAAGATCTAAGTAATGATGCTATGAAAATTAAGGCTCCAACAATTTTAATTTATGGGGATTTAGATAGTGAAGTTCCTTTTGAAGATACTAAGGAATATGAAAAATTAATTCCTGACTGCGGTCTTATTATTTATGAAGGATGTACTCACTATGCATATTTAGAAAGACTTAATCAAACAATAAATATTATTAAAAATTTTATAGGATAGGGTGAGGTAAAATGATTTTTATAATTAGTTTAATACCATTTATAATTTTGCTCTTATTTGATTTCAAAAAATCTCTTCATATGGCTCAGCAAAATTTGTATAATGATGATAATAGATTTCTTAAATGGACTTTAAAGGATTTAAAGCAATTAAAAGTACCTTTAAAATGTTCTTTAGTTGTTTTAGTTACGTTTTTAATTTTGATATTTTTAAATTTAAATTCTAAGTATATTACTTCAATATATTTTGGATTAGTTAGTCTTATTATTTTAATATTAAAAATTAAAGAAGATAGATCAAATGATACTAAAATAAATCTTAAGTTTACAGTTAGAGTAAAGCGTTTAGTATTTACAAATTTAATTATATTTGCATTATTTTCATTATTAATTTTTTATATAAAAGATACTAATATAAAATATTTATTATTTTTTGCTTATGATTTAGTTCTTAATTTTATTTTGATTATTTCAATAATAATTAATAAACCAATTGAAAAATTAGTTTATTTGTCTTACAAGAGAAAAGCTGTAAATAAGCTTAATTCAATGAAACAGTTAAAAGTTATTGGAATTACAGGTAGCTATGGAAAAACTAGTAGTAAAAATATTTTAAATGATATTTTAAATGTTAAATATAATTCTTTAGCTAGTCCTAAAAATTTTAATACTCCATATGGTCTTATTATTACGGTTAATAATTATCTTGATAAATTTGATGATATTTTAATAGCTGAAATGGGAGCTTACAAAGTAGGGGAAATAAAAGAATTATGTGATTTAGTAAAACCTAGATATGGTATTTTAACAAAAATAGGAACAGCACATATCGAGATTTTTGGTTCGCAAAAAAATATTCAAAAAGGAAAATTCGAACTTATAGAAAGCCTTCCTAAAGATGGTATCGGTGTTCTTAATGGTGATGATGAGCTTCAGCTTAACTACAAGCTTAAAAATAATTGTAAAATTTTATGGATAGGTATAGAAAATGATAATGTAGATGTTCATGCCTCTAATATAAAAGTTTCAAATTTGGGAACTACTTTTGATGTTAAGTTTAAAGGAGATAATAAGAAGTACGAGTTTACAACAAAATTATTAGGTTATGCTAATATATACAATATTTTAGCTTCACTTGCACTTGCTAAAGAATTTGGTCTTACTATTAAACAGATGCAAAAAGCGGTTTTAGGAGTTAGAAATGTTGAACATAGATTAGAACTTAGAAATGCGGGTAATATTACGTTTATAGATGATTCTTATAATTCTAACCCAGTAGGATCTAAGATGGCTTTAGATGTTTTAAAACAAATGCCAGGACATAGGATAGTTATAACCCCAGGAATGGTAGAATTAGGAAATAAGAGTTATGAACTTAATAAAGATTTTGGAAAATATATGTTTAATAATTGTGATGAAGTTATTTTAGTTGGTCAAAAAATAACAAAACCAATTCAAGATGGTTTAAAAGAAGCAGGTTTTCCTGAGAAAAAAATATATGTTACTAAAAATACTAAGGAAGCTTTTGAATTAGCAAGAAGTTTATCTATTGGAAAACAAAGTTTTATACTAATAGAAAATGATTTGCCTGATATATATAATGAATAGGAGTTGATAATATGAAAATTAAGGTTGGAGTTTTATTTGGTGGAAAAACAACAGAACATGAAGTAAGTATTATTTCCGCTGTTCAAGCTATGAGTTTTTTAAATAAAGAAAAGTATGAAGTTATACCAATTTATTTAACAAAAGAAAACGAAATGTATACCGGTGAGCCATTAAAGGATATGGAAGTATATAAAGATTTAGATTTATTAAAACGCTTTTGTAAGAACGTAACTTTATACCAAAAAGATGGTGCTTTTGTTCTTCAAAATAAAAAAGGTATATTTAAAAAAATAGTTTGTGATTTAGATATTGTTATACCTGTTGTTCATGGTTATAATATGGAAGATGGAAATATTCAAGGGTTACTTGAAATTATTGGTGTTCCATATACTGGAAGTGATATATACGGATGTACTGTTGGTCAAGATAAGGTATTTCAAAAGCAAATTTTACAAGCTGAGGGAATTAATGTACCTAAATATGTATGGTTTTATGATAGTGAATACCTAGAAAATCCTAAAAATATTTTGGATAAGTTAAATAAAATGAAATATCCTCTAATAGTAAAACCAGCTAGACAAGGAAGCAGTATTGGAATAAAGTTAGCTAAAGATGAAGAAGGATTAGTAGAAGCTATAGAAGATGCTATTAAATATGATGAAAAAATATTAGTAGAAGAAGTTATTCCTAATATGATAGAATTAAATTGTAGCGTACTAGGTTCAAGTAATTATGCAGAAGCATCAGCAATAGAACAAGTAATGGGAAAAGATGATTTCTTATCATTTAATGATAAATATATTGGTAGTGGAGCTAAAAAAGACTGTGGTAAATTAAAAATAGGTCCTTCTAAAGGTATGGTTAGTGCAGATAGAGTAATACCTGCTGATATACCTGAAAAATTAAAAACAGAAATAGAAGAAACTTCAAAAAAAGTATTTAGAGTTTTAGGTGCTAGTGGTGTTGTTAGAATTGATTATTTATATGATCAAAAAGCTAAAAAATTATATGTTAATGAATTAAATACAATACCAGGTTCTTTATCATTTTATTTATGGACTCCGCTAAAAAAAGAATATCCTGAATTATTAGATGACATGATTAATATAGCGGTAAAAAGGTATAAGAAAAAATTAAAGAAAACTTCTTCTTTTGAATCTAATATTCTATCTAATTTTAACGGTAATAAAGGTGTTAAAGGTAAATTAAGATAAAAGTTCAATATAAATGAACTTTTTTTTATTCGTTTTATTTATAGCTTTTATAAAAAAAAATAATTTGTTTTTATATATAATTATTGTTATCATTTAGATGTAAGGCAAAAAGAGGTGTTTTATGAGAATAATCAAAATAGTGTTAACAGGTGGTCCTTGTGCCGGAAAAACAGCACTACTTAACGCTTTAAAAGAATATTTTAAAGAAAAAAAAATTAAGTTACTTATAGGTTCTGAAACAGCTACAGAATTAAAATTAAGTGGCATAAGCTTTGAAGAAGTAGGAGCTAATTTATTTCAAAAAATGATTTTAAAAGGGCAGTGTAATAAGGAATTGTTACTCAATATGGCTGCATGTTCTTATAAGGATGAACCTTTAGTTATTATTTTATATGATAGGGGTATTCTTGACAACAAAGCTTACTTAAAAAGTCAAGAAGAGTTTGATAAGATGCTTAAAGAAGAAGCTTTAAGTGAATTAGATATTTTAGAAAATTATGATTTAGTTATAGATTTAATCAGTACTGCAGTATGTAATCCAAAAAAGTATCAAACTACTCCTGTTAGAAATGAAGACATTAATTCAGCTCGTTTATTAGATCAAAAAACTTCAGAAGCTTGGATCGGACATAGAAATATGAAAGTTTTTAATAGTAATATAGACCTAGAACAAGAAACAAAGCTAGTTATAGCTTTCATAAAAAATTTTTTAAATAACAATGTGTCAAAAAAAATAGAAAAATTCTATGTTAATAATGACCCTAATTGTTTTAAAAAATATAATGATAATAATTCTAAACTTATTAACGTAAAAGAAGTTTTTCTAGATAGTCTTAGTGGGAAAGATTGCTGCTTCTTATTAAAAGAAAAAGAATATAAAGGATTTAAATCTTACCTATTAATAGTAAAAAAATGTGAAGAAGAAAAAGAAAAAATTATATATGAAAAACGTATAGATGAAAAAGCTTTTTTAAGTTTAAAAAAAAGATATCAACCTGTTTTTGAAGAAAAATATAAAGAATTAAGTTTTATTGAAGATAGGCAAATTTATAAGGTTAAATTTTATAAACAAAATGCAGTACTTGAGTTTGAAAGAAATGAACTTAATGAAAATTTGAGTATTCCTAATAACATAGAAATAATTGATAATCCTAAAATTAAAGTAAAAAATAAAAAATAAACTTGTTAGAAACAAAGTTTGTTATATAATATTTTTGGAGGTATTATGGGAATTTATAATAGTAATTTTGATTTTAATAAATACCGCGCTTTTTATGCTGTTGCAGAAACAAAAAGTTTTTCTAAAGCAGCAAACCTACTTTTTGTTACACAACCTTCCATAAGTAGGTCAGTAAAAGAACTAGAAGAGCAGTTAAATACAAGATTATTTATAAGAGAAAATAAAAACGTAAAGTTAACAGAAAGTGGAGAAAAACTATTAGAATATGTTCAAAAAGCTTTTAATAATATTTTGCTAGCTGAAAGGGTATTAAAAGAAAATGAAAAAAACTTATCAGGAGAAGTAAGAATAGGTATATATTCTCATTTATCAAAAATTATTCTTCCAAGTATAATTCAAGGTTTTAGTTCAAAATATCCTGAAGTTAAGTTTGAAGTTTTATCAACAAGTACTTCTGAAGCTAAACAAAAGTTAAAAGATAAAGAACTTGACTTTATAATATTACAATACCCAATATTTACTAAAGATGATACATATAACGAAGAAATTATTTATGAGATGGATAACTGCTTTTTTAGTTCTAAAAAATATTTTGATTTATATACGTCAAATGAAAAGAAAATTATTGAATATCCGTTAATATTACCTTTTAGAGGATATGAAGATATAAATAAATTAGAAGATATTTTTAAAAAAGAAAATATGTTTTTAAAACCAAATCTAAGAATATACAGTATTTCTTTAGCTAAAGAATTAGTAAAAAAAGATTTGGGAATTGCTTGGGGACCTAAAAAAATGATAGAAGAAGAATTAAAAAATAAAATTTTTTATGAAATTCCTATTAATATTACTAACCCTAAAACGAAGTTTAGTATTGCATATGACGAAAGATATTTAAATAAAACAGCCATAGAATTTTTGAAATTTATAAAAGAGAATATCAAATAAAAATAAGTGTGGCAAGAAATCACACTTATTAATTTATCTAATTTTCTTTAGATTCATTTGGACATTTGTTTTCAGATTTTTCTTTAGCTACTTCTTCATAATATTGTTTTCCATTTTCTGAAGTTTTAATTTTCTTTTCTAAAGAATTATTTTTATTATTTTTTTTGTTTTTCATATTATCATCCTTTCTTTTATATTTTTATCTATTTTTAATAAATTATTCATTTTTTTATTTAATTTAAAATTTGAGTGGTTATAAGCTTGACCAATTTATTAATATAGTGTAAAATTATTTGTATCAGTGGAGTGATACTCAAGAGGCTGAAGAGGCGCCCCTGCTAAGGGTGTAGGCTGGGCAACTGGCGCGAGGGTTCAAATCCCTCTCACTCCGCCATATATTAGATTTTAAAAGTTTTTTGCTGTTATGACAAAAAACTTTTTTTTGTAAACAAGTCATAATAATTATTATAAAAATATAAATAGGTGTTATAATTATATTATAGGAAAGGAAGGTATTTAAATGAATGAATTAAAAGTTTTTCAATATGGTTGTGGAAAAATGAGCGTGTATACAATGAAATACGTTCTTGATAATGGAGGTAAAATAGTTGGAGCTGTAGATATTAATCCTGATGTAGTAGGAAAAGATATTGGCGAAATAATTGGAATAGAAAAAACAGGGGTTATTGTAAAAAATGCTTCAGAATCAAAAGAGCTTCTTATGAATTTAAAACCAGATATTGCTATAGTAACTACGATGAGTTTGATGAATGATGTTAAAGATGCTTTGTTAGTTTGTGCAGAGTGTGGTGTAAATGCAATTACTACTTGTGAAGAAGCTTTTTACCCAATGAATTCTAATCCAAATTTAACAAGAGAAATAGATTTGTTAGCTAAGAAAAATAACTGTACTATTACAGGAAGTGGTTACCAAGATGCTTTCTGGGGAAATCTTATCACTACTTTAGTAGGTGCATCTCACAATATAAAGAAAATAAAAGGTAGTTCTTCTTATAATGTAGAAGATTATGGAATAGCTCTAGCTAAAGCTCATGGAGCAGGTCTTACTAAAGAGGAATTTCAAAATCAAATTGCATCAGCTGATGAAGTTTCTGAAGAAGAAAGAAATAAAGTTATTGAAAGTGGTGAATATCAGCCATCTTATATGTGGAATGTTAATGGTTGGTTATGTGATAAACTAGGACTTACGGTTGTAAGTCAAACACAAAAGTGTGTACCACAGTTCAATGATTATGATATCGAATCTAGTACTTTGGGTATGACTGTTAAAGCTGGGATGGTAACTGGTATGAGTGCGGTTGTAACTACAAAGACCAAAGAAGGTATAACTTTAGAAACAGAGTGCATTGGGAAAGTTTATAATAAAGAGGAATTTGATAGAAATGAGTGGACTGTATACGCAGAACCTGATACTACACTTGTTATAGAAAAACCAGCAACCGTAGAGTTAACTTGTGCTACTATTGTAAATAGAATTCCAGATGTTATTAAAGCTGAACCAGGTTTTGTTCCAACATCAAAAATGGGAGAACTTAAATATGTTAAATAAAGAATCGAAAGATTCTTTATTTTTTTGTAAAATATTCCTAATAAATGATATAATAAATATATATTATAGAATTTGCGAGGTGTTAAAATGGTAAAAAAAATAATAGTAGGAATTTTAGCCTTTATAGTGGCTTTAGTAGTTGGTTTTGCAATATTTAGTGAGAACTTAAGAACATTAATAAAAAAAGAAATAGATAATAAAGTCAAGGTATCATTAACTTGTCAGCCAGGGTTATTTAATGATCTTAATTTAAATTTGCAACCTTCAAATGGATTTAGTAATGAAGCAATAAATTGTAGTGATAATAAGATTACACTAAGTACTTCTCTAAAAGATAAAGATTCATTAGAGTATTTTTCTGTGAAAGTAAAAAATGAAAGCAATAGTAGTATATTATTTGATAAAAATAATTTGAATTATAAAGAAAGCTGCTTATCTTCTGGCAAAGAACTTTTGGTAAATGACTGTAATGCTCAAATAAGTTTAGTTTCTTATTATTATAATGGTAAGGAATATTTAGAACAAATTCCTATCTTAGGAAAAGATGAAGAAGCTTATTTAATTTTTAAAGTGTTTTGGGAAGATAATAATTCTAACAATAATAATTGGAACTATAATACTGAGTTTGAATTAAATTTTGATAAAAAATAAAGGAATAGTGGATTATGAAGGATAAGAAAAAACAAAGGAAAATATTAATTGTAGTACTAGCTGTAATACTTACGTTATCAGTAGGTTATGCAATATTTAGTGAATCATTAAATATTAGTGGTTCTGCATCAACCGGTAGTACTAACTTTAATATTGTGTTTGATAGGGTTGGTAATATAAGAGAAGTAGAGGCTAGTAGTACTACTGCAGATATAAAAGAAAATGGTAAAAAGCTTGAGATAAACGTACCAGGTCTTTCTATGCCAACAGCATATACAATAATTCCTGTTACGATAAAAAATAAAGGTGAAATAACAGCAAAGGTAAAAGAAATAAAAGTAGAAGGACTTGATACTACTGATATAAAAGTAACATATGAAGGA
>CASDZZ010000012.1 GCA_949285875.1 uncultured bacterium
CATAACTAATCAACTCCTTTCAAGCATATAAAAAAGGTTAACCGAAATTAACCTTTCATATATTTAAAGTCGATTAGTTCGACTAATTTCCCTATGGTGCCTCCTGTAAGAATCGAACTTACAATTCAGCCTTACCATGGCTGCGTTATACCACTTAACTAAGGAGGCAAGCTAAATATATTTTATCATATTATATTTAATAATACAATAAAATATACTAGTCATTTTCTACTTTTGCTATTATATTTAATAGAATATTTTTTAGAATCATTTTTAATCATTCTTTTTGTATATTTCTTATACCCAGGTTTCTCTTTTTTTAAATTAATAGAACTAATTTGGTTATCAATAAAGTTTAAATGAGTCAAATCCTTACTATATTTATTAAAGTAAGGTATTAAATCCATAATAGTTAGGTAAATATAAGATTTATTTAAATCAATGTGTTTTTTGTCATAAATTCTATAAATATTATTGCTTACATGTAATTCTACATATTCTTCATAATTAATCATTAGATAATTAATATTATTAATAGTCATTTTATTTAATAAAAAATCAATAAAAATATCATCTAAATCAGTTAAAATATTAGTTATCTTCATGTTATCCTTCTATATCATCATTACTATCAAATTTAACGTCTAAGAACTTACGACTTGCTAAATAATCACACATGTGAACGAATCTTTGGAACCTAGTTTCTGGCTTTGGTAAAACAACATCACTATAATTATTAGTATTCCAAGGACCCATATGTCTTTCAATTACGCTACATAAAAAGTTTATTTCATTATCCTTAAGTGTCAATTTATCTTTATTCTCTTTAATATAATTACTAACTAATAATGGATGATCAAAATTAGTATACTCACTTTTTACAAAACCAGACTTTAAACCATCATGAAGCATTAAACCTATTAACATCAAATCCTTTTCATTTTTTGTATAAGCTCCAGATACACTTTCATCATTAAATAGTTCATTAGCTATTCTTACCGCTACCTTTGTATGTCTTACTAACCCACCTTTACCTAAAGCAAAAGAAGGATGGTATTTACCCGTAGAAGAAGCAGGAACTTCAAAAAAATAATCAGGTAATAAGTTTATTAAAATTTTAGCATTTTCCTTATACCTTGGGTTGTTTATATAATCTATTTCTTTAAAAAATTTTACTTCTTTATTTATCATTTTTACACTCCTTTTAAAACTTTATTGTTATCCCTAATAATCTTGATATATTAACCATTCCAGACATATCTACTATAATACCTTTCAAGCTTTCCTGATCAACATCGATATCATCTAATATTGAGTTAGATAAATCAGCTTCCTTAAGACTAGTTTTAAATATTTCAGATTCGGATAAATTGCAACTATCAAAATTAATTCCATTTACCTTACAATCAAAAAACCTTGATTTCTTTAAATTACAACTTTCAAATAAAATATTTTTTATGGCGCTAGATATATTTATTAATTCCAAATTACATTCCTTAAAAAATATATTTTTTAAAGATGAATTAATGATTTGGGTACCAATCAAACTACAATTTATAAATTTATTTCTTAATATAAGTTTTTCTTTAATATATGTATTTGATAAATCACAAGTATCAAACACACAATCTATTAAATCAACATTTTCTAAAGGAAACATACTAAAATCTATATTCTTAAAATAACACCCATTTATTTCAGTATTGACTACTTTTTTAGCTATTTTCTGATTTTCAAAAAAAAGTTCGCAAACCTTATCGTTAAAATCTACCTTATTAATATCTTCTTTTACTAATTCCTTTAATATTTTTGGCTGTTCTATTTTTTTCATAACTACCCCACTAAAGTCTTTAAATATAAAGCACATAAAAAACTATCTGAAAATAATTTTATAATATTATCAAGTATTTTATTAGACTTTTTGTTCTTATTAAGTTCTTGATATATAAATAAAACCAGTTCTTTACTTATAAAAGTATTTTTTAGTATTTTATTTTTTAAAAGTTCTTTTACCCCTTTAAACGAATCTAATTTTATCTTAGAAAAATTTCTTTTAATAATCATATTTAAAGTAGAAGTTCTATAAATCTTAGAAGGATCAATATCAAATAATTTAGCTGTTTGTTCTAATACTTCATTAAATTCTTTTTCAAAATTATTTTTCATAAACTTTTTAAGTTTAGAATTTTCATTATCTTTACCTACAAAAGTACTAAATAATTGCATAAACTTTTCTTGTTTTCTAATGTAGTTGCGATGCAAAGAATTAATCTTAAAAGCATACAAATTTCCTTCTAATTTATTAAATTTTTTCATGGTATCATTATAGCCTAAATTAATTGATCTTCTCGTATAATCTTTTTCAAAAACCAAAAAGTTACCTATATCATTTTTAGGCGTAATTGTTGTTACTTTTACCTTATTTTTATCATAATCTTTTTTTACGCCAACAGCCCTTAAATCAACAGCTATTATTTCTTCAGCTCCTAATTTAATAGCTAAATCTATTGGTAAATTATCATTATAGCCCCCATCCAGATAATATTCATTTTTAATTTTAGTCATTTTAAATGCAGGAAAGCATGATGCTGAAGCAAGCAGATAATCTTTAAATAAATCTTTATCAACTTTATTTTTTAGTATATATTTAGCTTTTAAGGAAGGAAATTTTGTTGTAACAAGTCCGAAATCAACTTTAGAAGAAAAAAAATTTTCACTATCAAAGAAATTATTGATTACCTTTTTTAAACCACTCATCTCATAACCGCCTGTAAAAGCCCCTTTAGCATACATACCAATAATCTCTTGTTTTCCCTTATTAGAGTTAAACTGTTTTTTTATCTCTATATCAATAACATTTTTATAATCCATATAGTACCAAAGTTTTAGAGCTTTAAAATAATCATTTTGAACCATCATTACACCATTTAATGCACCAACAGAAGTACCAGTTACAATGTCATAATTTATATTTAATCTTCTTAAAGCTTTCCAAACCCCTAGTTGATATGCTCCTTTAGCTCCTCCGCCAGATAAAACTACTGCTCTTTTCAAAACAATCACCTTCTATATAGATAAGTATATCAAATCTTTAAAAAAATTACCACAAAAATAAAAGAAAGCCACTAACGAAAGTACTTTCTTCTTTTCAAACTAAATTAAAATTATATATTATTATATAATAACTCACTGTAACTATTATAAGTATTATCTTATATATCTTTACTACTTATATTATCTTTCCATTCAGATGCAAGTATATCTTTTAATACAAGCATAGAATCAGTATTATTATAGCCATAACTATTTGAAATATCATCTAATAATTCTCTAATTTTAATAGCATGCTTCTTAACATCCACTTTACTTTTATAAGTATTTAAAACTGGATATTTTCTTCCTCAAGCTTTAGTCCAATTAATGGAAGAATCTTTTTTAGAATCACTATTTTCTATAGCTTTATTTACCCTCTTAAAGTAATCATCAGTACTATCAATAAGCTCATATAAACTAACATTATATATTTTACCAATATCCTTTATTTGTTTTATGCTTGGATATGTTATTTCCTGCTCTCAATTTGAAATTGCTTGCCTTGTAACGTTTAATTTTTCAGCTAAACTCTCTTGGGTATATCCATTTTCTTTTCTAAGTTTAATTAATTTATCTTTTAGTTTCATAATTACTTCCTTTCAAATATAATATACATTAAACGTATATATAAATCTACCAAATTTTTTTAACAAAATAGTATTAATAACAAATATTACTAATACTTTCTATTAAAAATCTATCATATCACATACGTGAGAAGTATCAACATTTATATCATTATTTTTCTTTCTTACTATAATATAACCTACACATTCATCTTGCTCACTCGTAAATTTAATAGCTGTTTGTGGTATAGAAGGTAAAGTATTTCCTTCTTTTTCTAACAAATCCTCCACTTTTATAACAAACGTTCCTTTATTATTAAATTTAAACTTATCCGGCCTCTTTTTATATAATTCCTTAACAGTTTCTTCATAAGAAGAAAAATCAGACTCGCTTTGTTTATTTAAGTTATAATCCTTAGTAAGCTTTGATAAGATAAAACAAAATATTATAAAAATAATAATACCTATAACATAATAAAATATATATTTATGAAGATGTAATCTTATTTTTTTCATATAAATTACCACCTCCTACGATAACATTAAAGCTAATGTGAGTTTTTACAGATGATAGCAAATTATTTTTTCTTGTAGAATATATATGGATATAATACCTACCATTTTCTTTTAAATAATTAGTAATGTCACTAATATATACTCCATCATATAAAACTTTACCCTTTCTTTTAATTTTAAGTTTAACAGCCGTATCTTCTACTTTTTTATAAGAAATGCTATCTTCCATTAACCAGTCATTAGGCGCTTCTTTTCGGTAACCATTACTATAATAAGTTTCATATTCATTTACTTTTAAAATAAATTTATCTTCTAAATTTAAACTATTTATATTATTTTCTACCGCGTTAAAACCTTCCGTCTTAGCTTTAATAATAAATCCACTACTATATTTTTCGGTATAATAACATTTCATTAGTTCTTCATTTAATTTTACTTCAAATAAATTTTTATCATAAGAACTATAAAAACTAGTAAAAAAACCAACTGATAAAATCAAAGCCAAAATAACTAAAATGATAAAAGGTTTAAATATACCCTTAACTGCTTCTGCCATGTAATCACCTATCTTTATCTTTGCAAATCTTTCCTTTTATTTTTGCTAAAGTATTTAATTCAAAACTATCTACATGACTATCAATAAATTTTCTTTGATCTTCAGAAGCTATATTATACTTTAAAAAGCCTTTAGCAACAGGAAACATCAAATCAGCATCATCATAAAATTTAGCAACAAAACTATCTAAATCATTCTTTAATAACGGTTGATAGAATAAAATTTCTTCCTTATTTGCACCTTTTTTTAACATCTCAAATTTATTATATTTATAGCTATCTAAAGCCATTTCTAAAATAATATTACTAAAATCTTTATGACTTACATTAAACATTTCCTCTAGCCCTTCTAAAATATAATTAATAGAAGCAACTAAAGCCTTGTCTTTTTTGTTTTCTAAAACTTCTTTTATTAAATAATATTGTTCAACAAAATCCTGAGCTGATATATTTTTTAAATAAAAAATTAAATCTAAAATATATCCAGGAAAAACATTCATAAATTTATTCTTTAAGATTAAAGCATCTTTGAAAAACGAAGCTACCTCAAATCTATTTATATTATTAAAACCAAAAACGTCATTGCACATAAGTTCCAATTTATCTATATCTAACGTATCAATAAATTCATCAATGTTATAAATTTCATCTAAATAACTTAAATTTATCTCTTCTTGACTTTCTTCTTCGTCACACAAATTAAAATTAATTATATATGAAGTTTCATATAAAACCCCGGCCACATATTTTGCCTCAGCACTCTTTTGTTTTAAAAAGTCTAAAAGTTCATCATAATTTCCTTCATAAATAATTTTTTCAAGAAGAATTCTTACACTATTGTTAAGATTAATTGCTATCATAATTTCCCCCTAAACCACATATTTATATTATATCATATATAATTTTGTTTTTTAAAATAAGTGAAGGCTTTTTAAATATATTTTTTTCCCAAACGAAAATATAATATAAATGAAAGGAATGTTTTGTATGTATTATTATGGATATCCCGGTTATCCGGTTTATGAAAACAATAACAACTGTAGCTGGCTTTGGATAATAATAATAGTATTTATAATATTTTATTTATTCTGTGGTTCAAACTTTAATAACAACCATTATAACTACAATTGTAATAGAAACTAAAAAAGACCTTTAAGGTCTTTTTTTAAAATTCATTTGTTTCAGTATCTTTTTCATCTTCTAAAATTGTACTTATATATTTTGTTTTAAACAATCTATCATAAAAAAGCTTATTTTTTACGATAAGATAAAAAATATTTATAAAATAAAAAAGCATACTTATAAAAATTAATAATAAAACTAAATATAATTCTTTTTCAAGATTAAAATAATTTATTAAAGAAAAGCCAAAAGTTAAAATAAAATAATTAAAGAAGAAATAATAAAAATATAAAAATACCAGCCTAAGACTTAATCTTAGAAATGTTTTATTAGGAAATTCTAACCTTAATTTAAGAAAGCTACTCCCTAAGGTTTTACCATTATAAAAATAAGGTATTATAACAAAATATGTAAATAACAAAATATACTTTAAGAATTTATTATTAAATACCAAGCTTATTCCTACATATAAAACAAGGCAAATCAAAATATCTAAACAAAAACTTGTAAGTCTTCTAAACCCTGAAACACTTTTTCCCTTTTCTAAAGATATCTTATCTATTTGCTCCCTAGTAGGTAAAATTCCCTTTATAATTCCAAATAGTAAATAACCTAATAAACTTCCAAAGGTATTTAAAATAAGGTCATCTACATCAAATAGTCTATATGGATAAGGATAGATAAAATATAACCCAGTTAATTGTGTTAATTCAAAAAATAAACTAAGTAAAAAGCCACATAAAAATACTTTTTTAAAACTACATTTAAAATAATATCTTAAATACATTCCAAAAGGAATAGTCATTAAAATATTAAATGCTGCAACATAAAAACTTGGCTCAGAAAAAGCTTTCAAATAAGTACTAGAATCATTAAAAAGAAATGATGAGTTAGTTAAAAAATCACTTACAAAAGCAAAAGGCACCAAATTCATCGTTCTACCCTTAGGTATAGAAACATCTTTAATATTAGGTAAAGGTAATATTACTAGAAAATAGATTACAATTAAATATAAAATAAAAGAATAAATAATTAAGGCTCTATACCTATTAATAGATCCATATTTGTGATATTGATGCAAAATAAAAGGAATAGTAAATAAAAATGCTATTATTGGAAAAACAAATATTGCGGTTTTTATTGCGGTTACATAATTCATAATACTCTAAAAGGATTAGCTGTTTTTAACTAATCCTAACCCTCCTTTAAGTTATTTACTTTTAATAATATTCTTACTGCATAAATAAGTCAATAAGAAATAACCTCCATATATTATTAAAATAAATATTGATGTCATAATTATGGAAGATAATAATTTTTCATCTCCAAAAGTTTCCAAAATATAATTACAAAACATTATTCCAAAAATAGAATGAATTATGGCGATTAATAAAGGAAAAATAAAGAATATTGCTATTTGTCTAAATAGTGCTTTATTTAACATCTTTTCATCAGTTCCTATTTTTCTTAACATATTAAACCTTTCTTTATTATCAGCTGATTCAGATAATTCTTTTAATGCTAAAATAACAGCACTAGAAGTTAAGAAAATAATACCTAAATAAAGTCCAATAAAAGTAACTAAAGCACCTAAACCAACACTTGCCTCATATAAAGATATTTTAGTGCTAGCATTAACATATATTTTGTTTAAATATTCTTCGTTAGCAGCGTTTATTAAAGCTTCTTCTATATTTCTTTTACCTTCTTTATCATTAGCTTTATAATTAGCTATTAATATATTTTCTTTTCTAATAGATTCATCGACAGCTTCATCTGGTACAATAAAAATACCATAGTTAACATGATTGCTAGACATATATATAAATTCATTTTGGCATTCTTCATATTTAGGATAATAAGTTTTTCCTAGTAAAGTAATTGAAGTATTTTATTTTAAACCAGCATTTCTAATTTCTATCCAGCTATCAAAATCAGCTATTAAGATGTACTCATCATCTTTTAAAGTAAATTCTTTTAAGCCATATAATCTAGCTACCTTATTATAATCGCTTAGCTTAACGAAAGTTTCAGCCTCATCATACGTAAGCTGAGGATAAGCTTTTTTTATTTCAGGATAAGCACTACCCAAGGTATCTTTTACGGTAATTAAATTAGTAGCATATAAATTAAACTCTGTAATATCCTTGTAATATTTATTAACATCAAAATTTATTTTATTAAGGGACTCTCTAACGGTTAGTTTAGAGTCTTCAACTTGATCTTTAGTATAACCATAGTTACTTGCATATTCATCTGTAATATCTAACGTTTTATAAAATAAAATATCTGCTGGAACCAAGGTTTTCAAATTATTTGTCATTGAGTTTTTTAATGACAAAGCACTAGATAGTACGCAAATCGTAACAAAAAGCATAAGACAAATAACTGTCATGGAAAATACCGTAGTATTTATCTTGTTACTAAACTGTCTTAAAGTAAAACTATTTAGTCCCTTGTAATAAGTTCTTTTTAATCCCATAAATATTTTTAATAATAAACCTGATAAAGACCAGAATATAAAAAACGTTGAAAGTACACCTAATATTATTGGAATAAATATTTTAGACATATCATCTATTTTTTCTAACCCATTAGTCACAGGATAGTATGCATATCCTAAAGCAATACAAGAAATAGCAAAAACTATCATGCAAACAACTGGATTCTTTAATTTAATTTTTTCAGATTTTTTGTCATTATTTAATAAATCAATAAGTTTACATTTGCTAATACTTATAACGTTAAATATCATAACAAGTAAATACATAATAGCAAAATATAATAAAGTTTTAAAACAAGCTTTTGAAGAAAATACAAAAGTGAACTTAGTTAAATCGGCTTCAAACAAGTTTGCGACCAAAACACTCATAAACTGAGATAATAAAACTCCTAACCCCAAACCTAGTAGTAGGGAAATAACTCCAATAAACAAAGTTTCAAAAAATAATATCATAGATATTTTTCTTTTCCCCATTCCAAGGGTTAAGTATATTCCAAATCCTTTACTTCTTCTTTTTATTAAAAACCTAGATGCATATATTATTAAAAAGCCTAGGATAAATGAAACAAAAACGCTAACCACTGATAACATATTAACCATAAGATCAATTATTTCATAAGTAGACTTAGTTACGTTTAATAAAACAGTCTGACTTTCAATTGCATTAAATACGTAAAATATTGAAACACCTAAGATTAGCGTAAAAAAGTATATAGCGTAATCCTTAAAACTTTTCTTAATGTTTTTTAATGATAATTTAAAGAGCATCATTTAAATCACCACCAAGAAGAGTTACCACGTCAATTATCTTATTAGAGAACTCTTTTCTAGAATCTGACCCACGGTTTATTTCGTTAAAAATCTTACCATCTTTTATAAAAATTACCCTACTTGCATAACTTGCGGTAAAAGCATCATGGGTTACCATTAAAATAGTAGCTCCTAACTTTTCATTTAAGTAATTAAATTTTTCTAATAGCATTTTAGATGACTTTGAATCAAGGGCACCAGTTGGCTCATCTGCTAAAATTAACTTTTGATTAGTAATAATGGCCCTTGCTGATGATACCCTTTGTTTTTGCCCGCCAGATAGTTCATATGGATATTTTTTTAAAATATCTTTGATTCCTAACTCTTCTGAAACTTTTTTTATCCTTTTATCTATTTCTTTTACGTTTACGTTTTGAATAGATAAAGCAAGGGCTATATTTTCATAAGCGGTTAAAGTATCTAACAAATTAAAATCTTGAAAAATAAAACCAAGTTCTTCCCTTCTAAATTTATTTAAGTGATTACCTTTTAATTTTGTAATGTCATCTCCTGCTACGTATATATGACCTGAAGTTACTTTATCAATGGTCGATATGCAGTTAAGAAGCGTAGTTTCGCCACTTCCACTAGCTCCCATAATAGCAACAAATTCTCCTTTTTCAGCCACAAAAGATATATTATCTATAGCCTTTGTTAAAGAAGATTTATTACCATAATATTTTTCTATTTTATCAATCTTTAAAATTTCTTCCATAATTTTTCTCTTGATGCTATCACGGCTTCTTCTGCTAGGCCAAAATATTTTTCTTCTTTTTTCATAGATAATACTCCTTGCTAAGTTATTAAGTTTTAATTTCTTAATTTAAATGCTTTGTGTGCATATTTATACGCAACAACTAATGAAACTAAAGAATAGATAATACAAAAAGCACTCATAAGTATACCAAAACTAAATGTTGGTATTTTTGAAAGTAAGCTACAAAATAAGTTACCAATTGACTACTGTATAAATACTATTTTTTATGAAAAAACTACTACTATCAATTGGCAACTCTTCATTTAAGCAACTAAATAATTTGTTTTGCCTGTGCGTTTCTACCTAACAAACCATAAATTTTTCTTAATCCTTCAATTACTAACTTCATGAATACTCCTTTAATAAATTATACTTTTATTCACTTCTAAGTGCTGTTACAGGATCTTTTTCACTAGCCATCTTTGATGGTATATGACCTGCTAATACATTAAGTCCAATACTAAGTAATATCAAAAATACTGCGCTTCCAAATGGTAAACTAGCAATTTTTTCTATATGTACTAGTGCTGATACAATTAGGTTAATAGGTAGTGAAATAAGTAGAGCTATTCCAATACCAAGTAACCCTGCTATAAGCCCCTCAATAATTGTTTCTGCTTTAAATACGCGAGATACATCTTTTTTACTAGCTCCCATTGCTCTTAAAATACCAATTTCTTTAGTTCTTTCAAGAACACTAATATAGGTAATAATTGATATCATAATACTTGAAACAATCAAACTAATAGCTACAAATCCAATTAAAACGTATGACACTATATTAACTACAGATGTAACTCCATTAACAACAGTTTTTATTAAATCAGTATAAGATAGTACTAAATCTTTTTTTCCGTCTTCTTTTTGCTTCTTGTTATAATTCTCAATTAAATTGATTACTTGTTGTTTTGAATCTAAGTCTTTTGGATAAATATTAATTGAGTCTGGGTCATTAATATCAGCGATTCCTAATAACTGACAATTACTTTCATAAGAACTATCCATTCCATCAAATTTTTCTCCAGTTAATACATTAATATTTTTATTAGTAGTTTGAGCTTTATAAATACCTGTTTTAGAAATATTATTAATTACATATTCTGTTAATGAACTTTTATAACCAATATAATTTGCTTCAGTACTATCATCCTTTGTCCTTAAAATACCTACAATCTTAACATCTAATCCATTGTTAACTATGTTTTTCATATATTCGCTATCAGTAGAATAATCTTTATAAACACCACTTTCATATCTATAATAATCCGTATTTAAAATTAATTTATAAGATAAATTTAATATTTCATCATAAGAATAAGATGTACTCTTAACTTCTACTTTTTCATTTTTGCTTTTTTTATCTAATATTTCTGTAATTTCTTTTCTATCTTTAATATCTAATGCATAAAGAACAGAGTCTGGAATAACATTATCTTTATTAACTACTAATACTAATTCATTGTATTCTTTAGGAAAAGTTCCTGCTACTACTTCATATTTACTATTTAATGATTCTTCATTATCTAATAATTCTTGAAATACAGGTGCACTATCCGTATTTAATGATGCTGACACACCTTTTGACTCTTCTTTTATATCTGTATTTCCTAGTGGATTAAAACTATTAGGATTTATCCTAGTATAATCTGAATTTTTTGTAGAATATATTTGCAAATCTAAATTATATCCATACTTAATTTCCGTAACATAATCTTTAATTTCTCCATTACTTTCAATATATTTTTTAAATTCCTTTAAATTATTTTTTTTAGTTATGTCATTTTTTACTAAATCTACTTGTTCTGTTATATCATCATTAGAACATAATTGATTTTCTTTACATTCAATTTTCTTTGTTTCACTTAATTCAAGTGCTTTTGTAAAATCATAGTTATTTTTATTTAAAGAAATAGGAAAATTAGATAACGAATTTTTTTTCATGCTAGATACATAATTGTTAACTCCAGTTGTAAGAGATAAAATTAATGCTATTCCTATAATACCAATTGATCCGGCAAGAGCTGTTAAAATAGTTCTTCCCTTTTTAGTTCTTAGATTATTAAAAGATAAACCTAGTGATGTTAATAAAGACATAGAAGTTTTGGATATTGTTTTATTTGTATTTTTTCTTCTAAAGAATCGCAAGGATTACTATCTTTGATAATTAAACCATCTTTTAATTCAATAATTCTAGTTGAGTATTTTTGAGCTATATCAGGATTATGCGTAACCATAATCACTAATTTATCTTTTGCAATTTCCTTTAGTAATTCCATTATTTGGATACTCGTTTCAGAATCCAATGCTCCCGTCGGCTCATCTGCTAATATTATTTCTGGATTATTAACTAATGCACGTGCTATTGCTACTCTTTGCATTTGACCACCAGATAATTGATTAGGTCTTTTGTTAATATGTTCTTTCAAACCAACTTTTGTTAAAGCATCTATCGCTCTTTTTTTTCTTTCTTTTTTAGATACTCCAGATAAAGCCAGTGCAATTTCAACATTTGCTAAAACCGATTGATGAGAAATTAAATTATAACTTTGAAATATAAAACCTACCCGATGGTTTCTATAACTATCCCAATTTCTATCATTATATTTTTTTGTAGAAACACTTTCAATAATTAAATCTCCACTATCATATTTATCCAAACCACCAATTATATTAAGTAAAGTTGTTTTTCCGGATCCCGAAGCTCCTAAAATAAAAGCAAATTCATTTCTTCTAAATGAAACATTTATTCCTTTTAATACTTGTTGCTTTGTTTCTCCAACAGTATAATACTTAGTAATATTTTTTAACTCTAACATTTTTTCCTCCTTTTCAGATTAATTTCTATATTAAATGTTCCCTTCTACATTATTTTAATGATACTATAAATCGTTTTGATTTTCAATTATACTAATATATTTTACTAATAAAAAAGTTTATCTAAAATAGATAAACCAAATAAATTTATTATGATTTTTTTGTATTTTTTAAATCCAATATAGTATAAAAACTCATTAATAACGCTGAAGAAATAATTACCCCACCTATAATATCAGTAAACCAGTGTACTCCTGATATTACTCTTCCAACAACAATTAATAAAAGAACAATAATAGATATTAAGTTTAATAATTTAAATACTTTTTTATTACTAAATAGTCTGTTGTTTACCATGACAAAGCTTCCGCAAATAAAGATGCTCATCATCGTATGAGAAGATGGATAAGAAGCTTCTAACGCACCTTCTAAAAGTACCGGTCTATAATTAATGATAAACTTTTCAAACAAGAAATATAAAGCTATTACAATAACATAAAATACTCCTAGCTTTATTAATTCATTATCAACTTCGAAGATACTTTTTCTTTTAATTAACTCATATAAACCAAACAAAGCATAACCTAATACCATTAAAATAGGAATAACCCCTAAAATATCCGTAAAATGATACCAAAACATATTAACACCTGTTTTTTCAAAAACAAAATTATTTAAACTAGATAATCCAACTTTAGTTTTACTAAGACCTATAGTGTTAACATCCACGTATTTTACTAAAACAGTAAAAATAACAAATAACAATATTAAACTTATACTTAAAATTACATTTTTCTTTTTCATAATAACTACCACCTTAATTATTTATTATACTTAAAGCCCATTTAGATACATCTTCTAAATCTTTTTTATCAGGATGACTTAAAGCTTCATCAAAATTATCAATACTAACCTTTAAATTAACATCTTCTTTATTTTGCGTAATCATTTTTACGTATCTTTCTCTTACACTTAAAGGCATTTTGCCTTGTGAGTAAAAATATCCTAATACCTTATTTGTTTCATCTAGTTCTTTTTTCACTCTGTTAAACAAAGTTTCATAATAACTTTTATCTTTACCATAACCTGCGGTTCCAAAAATTGCTATCTTTTTATTTTTTAAAGTCTTTAGAAAATTAATAATTTCATCTGATGCATTACCTTTATTAGTCCAAGAACCAACAAAATATAAGTCTGCATTGGGTATATCTTTTGTAACCTTTCCAAAATAAGTTACTTCTTTATCTTTAAAAGTATTTTTTATGGTTTCTGCTAGTAATTTAGTATTACCTGTAATACTAGAATAAATAATTACTACTTTCATAATTGCTACCTTCTTTCAAACTACTTGTCCTATAAATAAATTATAACACAAACTAATAAAACTAAAAAAAATATTTTGTAAACTATATAATTTATAACAAACGCGTAGTCATATGTCACAAGTTAACTTTTAGAAACTTTAAATACTAAAGTACCATTTGTCTTTTTGTCACCAATATATAAATTGCCTTTGTCGTAAACTTTATAGTATTTAGAATTTTCATAAAAATTTATCTTTAAATCGCCATATTTAGTTATCTTTTTAACATTAACTGAATATTCATTTTCTTTTTTTGGAAAAATAGTTTTAAAATCAAAAACATACTTGCCACTATTTTCCAAAGAATTAAACTTTTCTTTATATAGTACTATTCCACTTGTTTCATCATTTAACTCAAAAAGATATTCACCTTTTTCTTTAGATTGTTTTAACATTTGAAGTTCTACCTTATTAAAACTTTTAGAAGTAGAAAAAGTTTGTTTTATGATGTTATTTAAAGAAGCATAATCAAAACCTCTATATGATAATATTCTTATTTCCTCAGTATAATCCCTTTGTTTTCCTAAAAAACTAACTACTATTAGAAGAACCGCTATCATCATGAATCCTTTAAAATATTTACCATAACTATCTTTAATTATTTTTTTTGAAGTTTTTGAATCACTATATAATATTAAACCAAATAATATAGTTATCCAGGGTAAAAAAGTTAAACTATATCTTTGTGATGCTTCCCAAATCAAATAGAAAATAACAGCTCCAAAGATTGCAATATATAAAATAGTATCAAACTCATAACCTTTATTTTTACTTTTTATTTTTTCATATATACCTATTAATATAATAAAATTAATAAATGACTTTAATACTTGTAAAATGTATTTAATATAAATATTATTTTTTCCCGAGCCACCTAAATAATTATAAAGAAGGCCCCCTTCTTGCGTGTTTGTAAACTTTGCAAATACTCCATATGAACCACTAGACCAAGTTCTAACGAGTTTTACTACATCTAATTTTATAATTCCAGTAAGTTCTAACTTATTAATTCTTTCCTTTATAACTTTGATATTCATATCTTTTTTTTCTTCATAAGTTTTTTCATTTAAAGTTTTATCATGATCAGAAGCGTTATATCCGCCAGCTTCATTTAAATTAAGTCCCATCATAACCCAGTGGGTAACCGGAAAACTTTTTTCTTTATCTAACTTTATATCAAAAGCACTATAAATAACTTTGTAACATAAAAATCCTATAAAAAGACCTAATAATAAAGAACATAAAATTTTCACTTTAACTTTAATGTTCTTAGATAATATAATAAAGCAAACTCCAGCTATTAATAAAATCATAACTACAACTCTGATTTTAAAACCTATGAAAAATATAGTGCCAGAAAATAACGAAAATAATATTTTTTTAAGTAATTTTTCTTCCTTTAAACTTTTTATAAGAAGAAAAAGTCCTATAACCGCAAAAGGCATACATAATGTATCTGTGTAGTAATAAGAAGAATATAAATAGAAAATTGGATTTAAAACCATAAAAATTAAAGAAATAAAACCAGCCTTAGAGTTTTTTATCTCTTTACCTACTAAAAATACAAAATATGCAGTTACACTCATAAATAAAGTATTAAATAGAGTTCCGAATAAAACAAAACTAGTACTACCAAAAATATTTGCTACCCTATAAAAGAAATAAACTAACATAACAAGCGGAATTTGATTTGTGTATTTAGAAAAATAAGACCCCTCAATTACTAGGTTATTATCCATTACCATAGCTTTTGCATAAGAATGAATATGTGAAAGATCAGTAACAGGTTTGCTTGGCATAAAAATACCTATTAAAAGCATACCTACAAAAAAAAGAATACATAAAATTACTGCACTAATTTTTATTTGTTTTTCACTTAATGTTTTAATTTTATTTTTAAAAAAATTAAAAGCAAAAAATAATATTACTACTCCTAGCAAAACAGATAGCCAAGAAATCCCCTCAAAAATATCAAAAAATAAGCTTGCAAATGCTATAATAAAAAATAAAATAAATAAAATATACAAAAGAGCTTTATAGCATAAATCGAAAAATTTACCCAATTAAAAAACCTCCTTTTTAACTTTATAAAATATTATAGCATAAGAAAGCAACAGTTAATATATATCTATTTAATTTCCTCATAAAATACTTCCATACTATTATTTACCATAACATCATATTTCTTAATCTCAATTATTTTTTCACTATTCATATCTACTAATTCTATCTCAAGTTTAGTAGAACCTTCTTTTAAAGGTATAAATAAAAAATTAAATACCTGGATATTATTTTTTTCAAGATAATTATCTCTTAATTTTATATTTAAGGTAGTTTCATCATCATTTTTAACATTTACAAAAACATTTTCTTTTATATTTATTTTTAACTCTTTATATTTACTTACCTTTTCATATACTAAACCAGCATCTTTTAACCTATCAATATTAATTTCATATTTAGTAGGATTATTATTAAGTAAATCACTTACTAAATATTTTTCTTTATTATTTATAACCGCATAAACTTTATCGCTCTTGGTACAGTTAAAATAATACATATAAAATTCATCTTCATAAAATTTTTCTTTTTCACTATCACAATTATATAATACAAACAATTCTAAGTCTACATAAAAAAGTTATCAATATTGATAACCTTATTAATTTATATACTTTAATTTTAAAGTTTCAGTTTCACACTTGTCTTTTATACAATACTTTGCTTCTAACTTGATACTTTTTTTAAAATTATCCTTTGCTGTTTCAAAAGAAGAATCAGATTCACCTATAATTTCTCCAGTTTGATTTTATTTAAGGGTGCCATACTCTCCAATTACTATATCTTCAAACTCCTTCTTTGTTAGTAACTGATTTGAATGTGAAACATTTCCATATAATATCTTGTCATCAAAATATAAATTAATAGAAAATTTAGCATCCTTATTTATGTTATCTTTTACTTTAAAATTACTAATTAAAAGCTCTCTTTCAGCATTATCATAATATACTTTACCTGTTTCAAAATAAAAATGTTTTGACTCTCCGACAAACCTGTAAGTATAATTAGAAGTAACCTGATGAACTTTATCTTCTTTATAGTTAATTTCATATTTTGTATTTGTACACGCGGTAGCAAAAAACAAACAAAATGCAGTAGTAAAAAATAAAATTAATCTTTTCATAATAATAACCTACTTTTTTCTTAATTATTTAGATATTTTTTAGTATACAATAATGGTTTTATTATTATTCACTAGTAATACCTCACTAACATTACACTATAAAAAAACAACTTTAAAACTCTACCGTTAGTTTAGCTTATCTTTAATTAAAACTATTTTCGTATATATCCATAAATTCTGATACAAATCTTGCTTGTTCCTGAGCCTTTTTTGTTCCTTTTGTAACTTGAAAGCCATATATTTTATATTTACTATAATTAAAGCAGTTTAAAGGCAATAAATTAAATTCATTTTGTATTAATTTTAATCCTTCTGAATAATCCTTTTTTAATCTTTTTAAAGCCTTACCGGGATCTTTAAATACCGCATCTCCATATTTATTTGCTCCTATATCAAAATCTATATTTATTTTTGAATAATAATTTATATTAACTTCTCCTTTTATATTTGAATCATTAATAATATAAGGTTTTGTATACTTTAACTCATCACTTGTAAGTATTCCTTTTCTAATTAATATTGTCTTTCCAACAAATAAAAATGATATAAATAATAACAAAAACAAAACAAAAAAAATTATCTTACTTCTCTTTTCTTTAATATAATTAAATTTTAAAATTTTTATAATGTTATTTTCTGATTGTTTTTTTATTTCTTTTTCCTTTATAAAATCACCAGCAAATAGTTCATTTAAAGAAATGTCCAAAATTTCACATAATTCTAGCAAAATAGAATAATCAGGCAAACTCTTACCACATTCCCATTTTGAGACTGCTTTATAAGTTAAACCTAGTTTTTCTGCAAGTTGTTCCTGTGTTAACTTTTTCTTTTTTCTGTTTTATGCTATAAATCTTCCTATCTTTTCTTGATTCATAATATTACTCCTTTCTAAGACTAATATTATTATTTTTTATCAAAATATTACACCCACTACCAGTAGAGTTATGAATACCTATGATTAATTACTTTCCTTTTTTAAATTTTTCATAAACTGCTAGCTGTGAAAATATAGCGCAAAATATACTCGGAATTATTGCGTAACCTGCACTTACTTGACCTTTGTTTGCTAATACATATCCTGCTCCAATAAAAGTTAAAATCATAAATATAAAAGTTAAAATTCTAAATACTTTTTCTTTTTTCATAACATCACCTTCTAAATTAATTTCATTAATTATTCTTCTTAATTTAATTCTTAATAATATTCCGTATCCCCATATAAAACTTCCAATTAATATCATTATTACTTTTTGAATAGTTGTTACTGCTAATAAAGAAGTTAAAGTAATCGTTATAACTATTCCAGCAAATATTAAAATTTCAGTTAATATTTGTAAATTTTCTATTTGGTTTTTTGTTATTAAAATAGATAAAATATTTTCATCCGATAACTTTTTTTGCTCTATTTCATCTAACCTTCTTCCCTCTAAAAGTTCATTTATGGTAATTTCAAATATATTACACAATACCTTCATGTTAGATATGTCTGGTAAATTTAAGCCTCGCTCCCACTTTGATACTGCATTAACACTTACATCTAACTTTTCTGCGAGTTCTTCTTGCGTCAGATTCTTTTCTTTCCTACACTTAGTTATAAATGTTCCTATGTTTATTTTTTCCATAATATCTTCTCCTTTATTACTAAGTCTAACAAATCTATTATAAAATTACCACATACCTTAGGTTTAACTTTAACTTTTATTTACAAAATTTATCAATTTTTTCAACATCATATTTTTGATTTTTTATTACTTTATATACTTCATTATCTTTATTAGCTCTACACCTTACCACATCATAAAACGGCGTATCATAATATATAACATTTTCGCCTGTAATTTTTTTAGTTACAAACCTAGGAGCTTGATTAATATTAATAACACCTATATAATCTATTAGAAATAAAACTATCATAAATAATATAAAATAGCAAAAATTACAAGCTAGTCTTTTCCCTATTGTCAATCTCTTAACAAAGAAATTAATCCCTATTAATGAAACTATTGCTCCAAAGGTAGAATAAATTGATCCCCAACTACTTTCGCTAGGAAATATTGCTATAGCAGTAATTGAAATTAAAACACCTAATATTATTAATATCAACCCAATAAAGTTATTATGTTTTTCTAGCTTTTTATTAGTATAATTTATAGCATTAATTATATTTTCTTCACATCTTTTTTGATACTCTTTCTCACCTACTTTTTCACCGCTCATCAAATCATTTAAAGAAATATCAAGCTCATTACACAAGGGCTCAAACAAAGATAAATCAGGCATATTTTTGCCGTTTTCCCAGTTAGATATTGACCTATCAGTAACGCCCAACTTTTCAGCCAGTTCACTTTGCGTCATGTTTTTATTTTTTCTTCTGTTAGATATAAATTTTCCTATTTTAATTTGATTCACAATATCACCTCTCGACTTGATTATACTCTTTTCTTTATTTTTTTTACACGAAATACTTCTTGAATTATAAAAAATGATCTATTTAAAAATAAATCATTTTGTGTTTTTTAAAATACCTATACATTTTTCAATACTTTTATTAGGGGTAGACGCTCCTGCCATTATGCCAACCATATCATATTTTTTAAAATCATTTATATTTAATTCAGTTTCATCTTCCACCAAATAAGTATCAACTATTTTATTAGAAGATTCAAAAAGTTTTTTTGTGTTAGAACTATTTTTTCCGCCTATAATTACCATTGCATCAACTTGTTTAGAAAGCATTTTAGTTTCTTCTTGTCTTTTCCTAGTTGCATTACAGATGGTGTTTTTTACCTCAATTTTTTCAGCTACTTTTGACATAATTATATCTTTATATTTGTTAAATTTATCTAAACTAAATGTTGTTTGTGCAAGTAAAAGAATTTTTTTATAACTGTTATTAAAACATTTTTCTATATCTTCTTCATTTTCGATTACAATACATTTTCCCATACCCCATCCACAAGTTCCAATAACTTCTGGATGGCTTTTTTGACCTACCAAAAATATATGATAATTCCTATTTGCATAATCATTAACTATTTTATGTATATTTAAAACATTAGGGCATGTTAAATCTATAATTTTATATCCTAAACCCTCTATTTTTTTATAAGTTTCCTTACCTACTCCATGTGCTCTTATAATCACTTTATCTTCTTTATTTGTAGCTTTAGGAAGCTCATCGATACTTAAAATAGTTTTTAACCCACTTTCTAAAAGGCTATTAACAACCTCTTTATTATGAACCAATTCACCCAAACAATAAATGTTACATTCTTTATTATTATCTAATATTTCTATAACTTTTGATACCGCATTTTTAACACCATAACAAAAACCCGCTGTTTTACCTACTACTATTTGCATACAAATCTCCTATTATATAATTATACTTATATTATAACATGCATAATCTTGAACATAAAGTTTTTAATATTAGTTATTGCATGTTTTCATCATCATAAATATCAATTATGAAATGAAGTCATTACAAATTTCTATCTTATAGTAATACGAGTATATACTAATATCAAACTATAATTTAGCTTAATTATTTTATTTACACTATTAAAATAAAATTCTTATAATTTTTCATTTATTTTCCCAAAAAATGATGGTAGTTCATTTATATTAACAGTATCTTTAATATTAGTTTTAACGCTTTCAATTTCAATATTTTTTCCATCAAATTTATTACCTATAACAATCATGTAAGGTGTTCCTAGTATTGAAACATCATTAATTTTCTTACCTAAAGTAAGATCTTCTCTATCATCTATAATTGCATTAATATTATTTTTCTGCAATTGTTCGTAGATTTCAAACGCGATATTCTTTAGTTTGTCCTTGTATATTATATGTACTTTATAAGGTGCAATACTATATGGCAAAACAAATCCTTTAACCTCATTATTTTTTACAATCAAATTATTTTCTATTAAAACCGCAATAATTCTGCCCAAGCCAATTCCGTAGCATCCCATATAATATGGTTTATCTTTACCATTCTCGTCTTTATAATACAGCTTCATTGAATCTGAATACTTTGTTCCTAAATAAAAATTATTACCTAGTTCTATTGAATTATATTCTTTCATATTTTCTAATCTTATTCCGTTTAATTCATTTACAAAAACTTCTTTGTTTTCAAAGGTTAAAACTTCCTTATTTATACCAACATTATTCGCTTCATCATATAAAATAATGTCTTCTCCTTTTTTAGTGATTGCTTGAAATTCTTCAGAAACTTTTCCTCCCATGGTTCCACCATCACTTACAACTGGAATAATATTAATATTAAGTCTTTTAAAAATATTCATGTATACTTCATGCATTTTATTAAAGCTTTTTTTCATATCTTCTTCTGACTTATCAAAAGAATACGCATCCATCATTACAAAAGTTCTTGGTCTAAATAAATATCCACGAGTTCTAATTTCTTTTCTAAATTTTTCGCCAATTTGATAATAAGTTGTTGGTAATTGTTTATAAGAAGTTAATCTATTAGTTGCAAAAAGAGCTGCACATTCCTCACCCGTTGGAGCAAGTCCATATTCACCAAGATTGTTTTTAAAGTTAAACATCATATCATTTTGGTTTGTATAAACGTCCCATCTTCCAGATTGATCCCATATTCTTCTTGGTTGTAATTTAGGAAATTCAACTTGAATACAATTAGCTTTATCTAATTCTTCTATTATTATATTTTCGACAATTCGTTCCAGTTTAGTCCATATGTTACCATACCCATAAATTCCGCTTTCAAATTGGTACAATTCTCCTGCTTTCATAAGAATATCCTGACCAGTATAATTATCATCAACATCTTTTAAATTAATATTTTTTATATTTAATTTACTTAATTCCATAAAAATTCACCCTTTCAAAAAAATAAGGGTGGTACCATCAGGAGTCTTATTAGACGGTACCATCCCATATATTTACTTAATTTAGATAACGGATTTTCACCGGAAATGTTTTCATTTCTCTCTAAGGTAGGAACTAATATTACATCTAATTGTTTTTCACCAGCCAACAATTCTCTAAATAGATTATTATAAAAGTCATGTCCTCATCAAAGATTTATATAACAAAAAATATCACAAAATTAAAATTAAGTCAAGTAAAGCCTTAAAACACGTTAATATATTAACTTCTACACCAATTCAACATACAACTAAATCTTATAGTAAAACAAGTTAAAATACCAAATAGAGTTTTTTTAAGAAAATTATTTTAAATATTATCTGATTAAATTTAGAGAATCAAAGCCATGATACACTACTTAAAATTTTGCCCTATGTTTTTTTATACATATACTTTTATTCTGCTTGTAATAGATATAAATACATATTTTAGATTATTTTAACCAAATAAAAAACCATATGAATTTCACATAGCTTTTAAAATCATACAATGGCGTCCACGGCGCGATTCGAACGCGCGACCCCTCGCTTAGGAGGCGAGTGCTCTATCCAGCTGAGCTACGAGGACACTAAAGTTATTTTATCACAAATTATAAAATAAAAAAAGCTTAAAATAAGCTTTATCTAATAAAATTTACTAAGAATAGCATCCAAACTGACAATTGTGTTCTTGCTCTTCCTGCTCCCTCTACTAAAGCGACTACTTTATCAAAAAATGATACTAACCAAGCTTCTTTACTATTAGGAACTACATTAGATAGTGGAAACATATGTGATTCAATTATATTTTGTTCCTTTTTACTAACACCAAAATAATTAATAGCATTATTTTTTGCCATCTCAGGATGTTTAATAAGCATTTTAGCTTCGGTTGCTATGTTTTTATCATCTCTAACTAAGAAAAAATCATGTAAAGCACCAGCTCTTACTACAGACTTTGTATCACATCCTAATAATTTAGAAGCTTTGTAAGAAAAATAAGCAACCTTTACAGAATGATTATACCTTGTACTACCATGATGTACTATAGACTTAGTTTTTACAAATTCTTTATGAGTTAATATAGGTGATGCAATTTGCATAAAACCTTTATCACTATGTATCCTATCTATTAGTTTCAATTTGATCAACCTCTTTATTCGATATTATTATATTCTTATTTTATATTAAAAATCACTTAAATAACATAATTTCAATAACACTAGCTCAATAATTTTATCATATTATGACTAAAAAGTAAAGTTATAAATAATTAATTGGAAATATGATAAAAAAGAATAGTAAATTAAACTTATTGACCAAACAAACTTTAATGTCATAATAAAAAAACTATTTTTTTCTTAGTTTAAAAACTGATAACACAATTAATATGACACCCACAATATATACAGGCCAAAATAAATAAGAGTATAAAAAGATAGCATCACTAAATGCTCTAAGTCCATAATAATATTTACAATTTAATATACATAAACCAGAAAAACCAACTATAGAATAATATATTGCATTGTATAGCACTATAGCAAAAGGAATAAAGCCTATTATCAATAAAATTTTCCATATTAACTTTTTTTCACACGAAATTACCCTTCTAGTTTCATTAAAATCATTATACAGAGTATAAAATTTATAGTCAGTACGTTATAACATTAACAACAATAATTACTTTAAAAAAATTCATAATAATGATTTTGACTTTGCCGATTGAAATATTAAACGTTATAGTTTATTATAAGTGTGGTGATTTTTGTGAATGAAGAAAATTTAATTAAATATTATAATAAATTTAATGAAGATAAGAGATTAACAAGAAGACATGGCATAGTGGAATTTACTACTGCTATGAAATATATACATGAATATTTAAAAAAATTTGAGAAGCCTAAAATTATAGATATAGGTGCCGGTACAGGAAAATATTCAGTAACACTAGCTAATGAAGGCTATGACGTAACAGCTGTAGAATTAATAAAGCACAACTTAATGACTTTAAAATCCAAAAGTAATCTTGTAAAAGCTTATTTAGGAAATGCCTTAGACTTAAGCAGATTTAAAGAAGATTCTTTTGAGATGGTATTACTTTTTGGTCCTTTGTACCATTTAATTAGTAAGGAAGAAAAGTTAAAAGCGCTAAAGGAAGCTAAAAGAATTGTAAAAAAAGATGGTGTTATTTTAATTAGTTATTACATGAACGAATATGCCATAATTACACATGGCTTTAAAGAAAATAATATTTTAAAAGCTATTAAAAATAAAGAGGTAGATAAAAACTATCATGTAATTCCAAAAAAAACAGATTTATACAGCATGGTACGACTAGAAGATATAAACGAATTAAATAAACTAGCAGAACTTAAAAGAATAAAAATATTAGCTCAAGATGGGCCTACCGACTATATAAGACCTATTATCAATAAAATGGATAACGAAACTTTTGAAGAATATATAAAATATCATTTAAGTACATGTGAAAGATATGAATTATTAGGTGCATCTTCCCATGTATTAGATATACTAAAAAAATAAATTATAACATTTTTTATAACAAACAAAAAAACTTATTTTTATAATAAGTTTTTTCTATATCTATATACCTTACTTTTACTAAATCAAGAATTTTTCCATACAAGTTATTATTCCTTCGTTAATTTCATACTTAACTCCAATTGGAATCGTTGCCATAACAATTTCGTGACCAAAAGAATTACATTTAACAATAGGAAAATTATAATCTTTAGAATAATCTAATAATATGTCTTCCATTTGGGGATATATGTCTTCATCCTTTTGTAATTCATAATTATAACCAATTAATATACCAGAAACAGATTTAAAAACATTACAGTTTTTTAAAATTACAAAACGTCTTTGACATTCATTTGGAGATGAAATAAGACTTTCTATAGCTAAAATTTTATTTTTTAAAGACGGAAAATAATCTGTTCCAATTTGATACATCATACATGCTAAGTTAGTCCCTATAATTTCACCTTTCATTTTGCCTTTTCTAATTATTTTAGTATTAGCGTCCGTAAATTTAGATATATTTTTATGTATAAAAACATCTTCAAATTCTTTAAAAAAATCTTGACCTTTATCACTTCCGTAATCAATAAAACAAGCTCCACTAAAAGTAACTAATCCAGTCTTTTTATTTATAACTTGAAGAAGTATCGTAATATCTGAATATCCAACAAAGATTTTAGGATTCTTTTTTATTAAATCATAATCTATTAAATCTAAGATTGTGTTGAAAGTTTCTCCACCTGTAAGGAAAATTATTGCCTTAACGTAAGGATCCTTAAACATATTATTTAAATCTTCAGCTTTTTGATATCTTGTACCACAAGATCCATAATAATCTTCGTATAAATACTTTCCTTTTTTTATTTTAAAGCCTTTTTCTTTAAATAACTTTTGGCTTTATCAATAATCAATTTATCACTAACACTATTAGATACTCCAATAACTCCTATAGTATTACCATAATTTAATTTTTTAGCAATAAGCTTTCTCATAAATTATTTCCTTTTTATTTTTCATGATATATTTTATCTAAAACACCATTTATCATATTTTTAACTTTATCATCAGAATACTTTTTAGAAAGTTCAACAGCTTCATTAATAGCTACTATATCAGGTGTATCTGTATATAATAACTCATATATTCCCATACATAATATTGCTTGATCTGTTAAACCTAACCTTTTTAAATCCCAATCTTTTAAATATTCGTTAGCTTTTTTTTCTAAATTCTTCCTATTATTTAAAACTCCTATTACTGTTTCTTTTATAAATTTATTTTCTTTTTCCATATTATTTTCAAAAATTTCATCTAAATCATAAGGTATATTACTATTTTCATGCATAAATATTTGATATAAAATAGTCATAATAATAATTCTAGCTTCGTTTCTATTCATAACTTTTAATCGCCCCTACTCCAAATTAAATTTCTTCATGCATTTTTCTCTTAATGAATCACTAGTTATTAAAGCGCAGAATGCATAGTAATTTTGATCTATAGTACTAAAAGAATCATTTATTAAAATCTGATATTTATCTATTAAAAGCTTTTCCTGTGCATTAGGATGGTTCTTAACCTTTCTACTTATATACATTGCACATATACTATCTAAAACTTCAACTAATAATTTTGTGTTACTATCTAAAAGTAAATTACTTACAAATTTATTATAGCCTTCAAAATACATGTCATGAATAACCCTGTTTTCATTAATTTTTTTACTCATAAACAATTGTTTTAATAGAGAAATAATAAGATTATAATTTAAATAACCAGCTCTTATTTGAATTTGATCATTTAAAATAGTTTCAGTAGTAGTATGAGGCATTATAATTCTAGATCCATTTACATCCATATTGTAAATTTTTTCAGCAGCTATTTCACACAATGCATTACTTAAACTTATATTATTATCATTAGTTTCAAACAAAACTTCAGAAACAGCCTTGAAAAAATTAATTTCGTAAAAAGTAATGTTATCACTTTTTAGTTGCCCGTTTATATACAAAATACTTCCATTTATTACATAGTAATCCATCTTATTAACATTATTATAATTTAAAACTATTATCTTTATTTTACTTGCAAATTTATTAACCATCTTGGTTAAATCAGTAGGAAGCATATAACCCAAATTAAGACAAGCTATAAAATATCTTCTAAGTAAATTAAACTCATCTTCTTCATATTTTGCCCCATTAGAATACATCGCTTGTTCAACAATTGCTTTAATTGGAATTTTAATATCCTTTGATTCTTCATTCATAATAAACACCTACCCTTACTTTTTATTCAAATCATTTTTTAATTCATACAAAATATTTAGAGCTTCCATAGGAGAAACTTCTAAAGGATTAATTTTATTTAATTTCTCAACTATTATATCATACTTATCGTTAGTTTCTACAGGTTCTTCAAAATTCATAGAAATTTGACTTAAAATTTCATGTTCTTTACTTCCATTATTTTCATAAGACTTTAATATTTCATCTGCTCTTTTTATTATAGAGTCCGGCAAATCAGCTAATTTAGCTACATGAATACCATAACTTTTGTCTATACTTCCCTCTTTTATTTTATGTAAAAAAGTTATTTCTCCGTTTTCTTCGTGCGCACTTACATGAACATTTTTTATGTGTTTTTTATTTTTTTCTAGACTAGTAAGTTCATGATAGTGAGTAGAAAATAAAGTAATTGCTTTTATATTATCATGAATATATTCTATTATAGCTTGAGCTAAACTCATTCCATCATAGGTAGCAGTTCCTCTTCCTAATTCATCAAACAAAATTAAGCTTCGTTCGGTAGCCTCCTTTATAGCATTGTTAGCTTCCATCATTTCCACCATAAAAGTAGATTCACCAGCTACTAAATCATCTGAAGCACCTATGCGGGTATATATTTTATCAAAAATTGGTAAATAAGCTTCTTTTGCAGGTACAAAACAACCAATTTGAGCCATAATAACGATTATTGCCATCTGTCTCATATAAGTAGATTTACCAGCCATATTAGGTCCAGTTATAAGTTGTAAATAAAAGTTTTTATCAAAGATTATATCGTTAGAAACAAACTCTCCATCCAAAACTTTCTCTACCACAGGATGCCTGCCTTCTATTATTTTTACTACTTTATTTTCATTTAAAATAGGTCTTACATAATTATTTTCTTCGGTTACGGTTGCAAAAGACTGCATAACATCAAGCATAGCTATCGATTTAGAATTAAATTGAAGTACAGGTATTAATTCCTTTACTTTTTGCCTAATTTCTAAAAATAAAGCATATTCAAGATTAATAATTTTTTCTTCAGCGCCTAAAATCATTTGTTCTTTTTCTTTTAAAGTAGGAGTAATAAATCTTTCGCAGTTTGCAAGGGTTTGCTTTCTTTCATACCCAAACTCTTCTGTAACTTGTTTACTATTACCCTTTGAAACTTCAATATAATAACCAAAAATCCTATTATATCCTACTTTTAAATTTTTTATTCCTGTACGCTCTTTTTCCTCACTTTCTAATCTAGCAATAAAATCCTTTCCGCCACGTCTAGCATCCTTTAATTCATCTAAATCTTTATTATAACCATCTTTAATAAGATATCCTTCTTTTAACCCTATAGGAGGATTTTCATAAATACTTTTATCCAAAAATTCATAAAGATTTTTTAAATCATCTATTTTTAAATCAAAACCTAATGTATTAATTATTTCTTTTAATCTAGGTAATACCTTTATTGAAGCTTTAAGTTGTAATAAATCCCTTGCGTTTGCATTACCAAAAGATACTCTTCCTGCTAATCTTTCTAAGTCATAAACTTCATTTAATAAATCTTTAATCTCATCTTTAATTAAAAATTCTTCTAGTAATTTAGACACCATATCATATCTTTTTTCAATTTCATCTTTATTAACTAAAGGATTTTCTATCATGTTTTTTAACATTCTAGAGCCCATTGCTGTCTTTGTTTTATCTAATAACCAAAGTAAAGAATACGTACGTTCCTTAAGTTTTAAATTTTCTGTTAATTCTAAATTTCTTTTGGTGTTAACATTCATTTTTAAATATGTATTATAATCTTTTATAACCACATCTTGCATGTGTTCTAAACTTCTTTTTTGACTTTCAACCAAATAATTTAATAACGTATTTATCGAAACTATTAATTCAACATTCTTAATATTACTGTACAATTTTTTATATTGTTCTAATTCCTCTTTTGATTCTTGATAAGAAATAGTAACACCATACTGTCCTCTTAAAACCTCAATTATTTTAGGATCTATATTACCTTGAATAACAATTTCACAAATATTATCACTTACTATTTCATTTATTAACTTTTCAACATTATTATCTACTAAAATAACATTAAATTCTCCCGTAGATAAGTCAGCATAAGAAAGAGAGTAAACATGACCTAGATTAACAACCGCTCCTATATAATTGTTACTTTTAGCATCTAACATTTCGTCATTCATTATAGTTCCTTTAGAAACTATTTGTACTACTTCTCTTTTAACTATTCCCTTAGTACTTTTGGGATCTTCAACTTGCTCACATATAGCAACTTTATAACCCTTATCAATTAACTTATCTAAATATACATTAGCTGCATGATGGGGAACTCCGCACATTGGAATCCTTTCAGATAACCCTGCATTTTTCCCAGTTAAAGTAAGTTCCAAAACTTTAGATACTTTTATAGCATCCTCAAAAAACATTTCATAAAAATCACCAATACGATAAAAAAGAATTATATCCTCATATTTATCTTTAACTTCCATATATTGTTTCATCATAGGACTAATTTTACTTCTATCTACTTCACTTCTAGTCACAAATAATCACCTTTTCTAATTATATAATAAATAATAAAAAAAAGCCATAAATAGGCTTATTTTAAGTTAATTTATTTTTTAATCTTTTTACATCATCACTAGGAACGAACGGATATGTATTTATGCTTAAAATTCCAGGAACTGCTTCAATAACCGGTAACATAATCTTTTTTAATTCTGGAGTTACTTCATCTTCATTAGCTACATAGCAATAGCTTCTAAATAAAACTTCTTCATTAATAGGACTTAAATAAAAACTTGCATCCTTAACTTCATATAAATACTTAGGTAAATCAATTTCTAAATCCATCCCCTTATCAACTAACAAAATCCTTTTCTTATCTAGTTCTATACCTTTAGTAACTAAATAAACACCATTATCTTTTCTAAAAGTATAAATCTTATCCTGATAATTTCTAAGTCCTTGCTCATTAGTTATTTCGTAACCAACTAAAATATTATTTTCAACCAAGTGATTTTTTAAATCTCTCGGGCCTATTAATGGACTATAAAACATAGCAAGTTTATCTTCTTCTAAAAATTTAATATATCTTTTTTTGTTAAGATCCTTATCCAAAAAAGAAATGTCACTTTCAAAAACAATCAATTTTTTATCATCACTATTCATATAACCCTCCATCTTTTAATAAGTTATATAAAAAGTATATTTAAAAAAGGAAAATAAAATGTCAAATAAAAAGAATTTAATAATAATTTATGTTTTTATTCTATTAGAACTTTTAATTTTAATAAATTCTAAAGAAGTTACGATAAACATTATTAAAAGTATAACAATTTTTAAAAATCGTGTTTTTCCTAGCCTTTTTCCAGCCATGATAATAGGAAGTCTACTAATTAAAAACAATATCCAAAACTTTATTCCAAATATAATTAATATTTTTTTTAAAAAGATATTTAACTTTGATAGAAATATGACTAGCCTGTTTATTATTTCTATATTTTCAGGTACCCCATCAAATGCTTTATTTATAAATGAATATCTAAATAAAGGGCTGATAAATGATAAAACGGCTGAAAACTTATTATGCTGTACTCATTTTATAAACCCTCTATTTGTAATAAATGGAGTTGGAATAGGAATCTTTAATAGCGTCCAAATAGGTTTTATTCTTCTATTTTTCCTATATCTTTCAAATTTTATTAAAGCCTTTATTTTAAGAAAAAAATTTACTACAACAAATACTTTTAATAAAAAAATAAGTAAAAGTAATTTTATAAATGACTTTCAAAATACTATCAAGGAAAGTATTTTAGCCTGCTTAAACATTCTTGGAATAATTATCATTTTTAATATACTAATTATTTTGTTAGAGAATATCTTTAGTCTAAGTATATCATTAAAGCTTGGACTTAACATATTATTAGAAATGACTTCTAGTACTATTTTACTTTCGTTTTTAAACATAAACTTTTATTTAAAATTTATAATTTCTTATTTTATACTAACTTTTGGTGGATTATGCATTCAAATGCAAACTCTAAACATGTTACAAAATAAAAAAATAAGATATTTTAAATACCTTATTTTTAGAATGCTTTAAGGGCAGTTTTTTAAAAGCCTTAGAGTCACACGCGAATCATCAGCATCAATTACACCTTTTTCATGAAGCTTTTGACTCCAACCCCATTTAGATAAACTTAAAATACCGGTTTCTTCAAAAGCACGATAATTTACCATTTTAACAGTAGTAGGAAGACAAACATTAACGTTTATACTATTTCCAGCAAATGATTTATACCCAATGTAAGTTATACTATCTAATATTTTAAAATCTTTAAGATTTAACCCTGCACCAGCGAATGCATAAGCATCAATTTTTACTATACTATCTGGTAATTGTAACTTATACCCAGATAAAATAGACGTGTTTTTATTAATTTCATATTGTTGCTCATATTTATTTAAGAAATTACTAGAACAATTAGTAGATTCCATCCAACACAATTCATAAGTATTAATATCTTGCTGCATTGCCAAGGTATTAGCACCTGAAGAAAAATATAAAAACGCTCCAGGATAAATCTCAGTTGTTCCATCTGGTATCTTTAAAATTTTATTATGATCGGCATTAGGATTTTTGTAATACTTTATACCTTTTTCAGATAATCCTACTAAAATAGTTTCATCTTTCCAAAGAAATAAGTCTTTACCATAAGTAATAACTTCATCGTCCGTTTCACTACCTCCTCCAGGATCAGTAGTACCACCTTCATCAGGATCAGTAGTACCTCCCTCCCCAGGATTTTCTCTTCTTACTATAGCTTTATAAAAAGTTTTTGTTGTTCCTTCTGGGAATGTCACATTATAGCTAACCATATTATCTCTCCAAACAGAACCCTTTGTTATACTTGAACACTTTGCATCATAGCTGTAATTATCATTAACTTTAGTGCACATGCCATCTTCTATATTATTTAAGTCTGTTCCAGTCGCTATTGCTTTATTTACTTTAGCATCTAAAATTCGAAAAGTATAAGAAACATTTATAAAATCATTAGTTTCTCTTTGAACAGAACCATATACTTTATTAACAGTTAAAAGTGTTTGAAAAAAATACACAACTGCAACTGATACTATTGCAAAGCTAACAATTAATTCAGCTATAGTTATACCATTATTATTTAATTTTTTCATTTTTAACCTCCTATAAATTACAATTTCTATTTGGGTTAGGATTATCAATTTTTATAGAAGCATATCTTTCCTCATTAGTAACTTCATTTTTAAAAACTCCTATCAATCTATAAGATGTTGTATCATATGTTGTTCTCTTCATACGCTTTAAATATCTATTAAAATTATAGTTATCACTACTACTAACCTCAGTCATGTAACCTGTTATATAAAGCTCAGTTAATTCAAATTCATTTGTAGTTTTTAATTTAAGTGAATTGTCTAAAGTAATTTCTGCTAATTCGTCGAGAGTATCGCATCCATTGTTTGTTTTTTCTATTATTATATTTTCAGCTTCATCCGCTTCTGATTTTAGGTCATATATAGCTCTTAAAGCATACAAATCCTCTGTTTGATCATAATATAAAGTTTGATTTTTGTAGTTATTATATAATTTTGAAATATTAGGATAAACAAACGCCATTACGGTAGTAACAAGAGCTACTACTATTATAGTTTCTGCTAAGAAGAATCCTTTTTTATTCTTTTTCAATTTTATCACCTTTTCTTTATTGATATCTTTTCAAATATATTATATAATATTATTATAATAAAATCTAGAGTAAAGATAAAAATAATAAATAGTTATTTATAAAGTCTAGTAAAAGAATAAAAAGAATAATAAGGGAGAGCGAATTAACTATGTTAAAGCAAATAGATTTTACTAAATTACCTATCACAGAAATTGTTAATGAAATAATTTACAACGCAGCTAAAGCTGGCGTTAGTGATATGCACTTTGACCCTACTGAAACAGCCATAAGAGTAAGATTTCGTATTGATGGTGTATTAAGAGATTACATGGTGATACCACAAAACATAAAGAAAAATCTTATAGCAAGATTAAAAATAATCTCAGGAATGGATATCACTGAAAGTAGGTTGCCGCAAGACGGTGCAATTAAAACTACCATTAAAGATCTTGAGTTAGACATGCGTGTTTCTTCCTTACCAACTAATGTAGGAGAAAAAATAGTTATTCGTATTCTTGATTATTCTTCATCTTCTAAAGGACTTGAAAGTTTAGGTTTTTCACCTAATAACCTTAAAAAAATGAAAAATTTAATAAAAGAACCTAACGGAATTATCTTAGTTACTGGAGCTACTGGTTCAGGTAAATCAACTACCGTATATTCTTTACTACAAATTTTAAATACTCCAGAAGTGAATCTTATCACAGTTGAAGATCCAGTAGAAATGGGTATTGAAGGTATTAACCAGATTCAAGTTAATAGTGAAATTGGACTTACTTTTGCTAGCGTTTTAAGATCTATTTTACGTCAAGACCCAGATATCATAATGATCGGAGAAATTCGTGATGATGAAACTGCTAAAATTGCCGTAAGAGCTTCTATTACTGGACACTTAGTTTTATCAACACTACATACTAATAACGCATTAAACACTATAGAACGTTTAACTGATATGGAGGTTGAAAGGTACTTACTAGCTAGTTCTTTAAATGGTGTTGTATCTCAAAAACTAGCAAGAAGAATATGTCCTCACTGCATGAAAAAAAGACCTGCAATAGCTTATGAAAGAAAATTAGTAAAAGCTAACCTAGGAATTGATATAACTGAGTTATCTTATGGTGAAGGATGCTCTGAATGTGTTGGCGGTTATAAAGGAAGAATCGCAATTCATGAAGTTTTAGTTTTATCTCAAGAAATTAGGGATGCCATAGCTAATGGAATGGCAAAAGAAGAACTAAGACATTTAGTGTATAAAGGAGATACTAGAACACTACTTCAAGATGGTTTAGAAAAAGTTGTGCAAGACAAAACTACAATTGAAGAAATTTTAAGATTAGTAGAATTAAGTGATGAGGATGTCAAAATTATAAATGAAACTTATCAACAAAAAGATGATGAAGCTTTAGACTCTTTAACAAATACTAATAATCAAGTTAAAATAGAAGTCAAAGAGCCTATCAATAATACTATAATTAATCAAAGCAAAGCAGAACCAGAGTTAACTAGTAGCCCTTCAATAAATCAAGTAAAACAAAATAACGAACCTGCATCAATTCCTTCTATTCCTGTAAAAAAAGATGAAAAAATAGATGAAGAAATTGAAGATTTAGAATTTATTAGTGAACCAATAAAAGAAGAAAAAATTAATATATCTACTCCTAAAATAGAAGATTCAAATTTAAATAGTTCTACTCAAAATGTCAGCAAAAATTTAGAGCCATTAAAAAAAGAAAATGAAAATAATATAAATAAACAAAATATTCCTTCAAAATCTATAGAGCAAATATCTAATATATTGACCAACAATATCAATATGACACCTCCAAAACCTGTTTCCTCGGTTTCCAATTCAGGTTTTAAACCCAAACCTATTAATCAAAATTTAATTAATAATAATTTTAGAAATTATATTATGAATAAACAAACTAATAATTTAAATTAAAAAAACCATTTATACTGATGTGAACCCCATTTAGGAGACATCAAATAAAAAACTAGATAAAAAATCAAGGGCGAACGAAGTGAGTTCATCTAGACCCTTGATTTTTATTATTTA
>CASDZZ010000013.1 GCA_949285875.1 uncultured bacterium
ATGTTATCCACATTTTATGCCATATGATAAGTTAGAAGAAGCATTACTAGATACAATAAAAAATACTTGTAAAAAATATTTAGATAAGTTAGATATTAAATCATTAGCAAAATTAGTTAATGATAAAAATAGTAAAAAAGAAAGTAATATGGAAGAAATTAATTATTTAAATAAAAGGATTAAAGAATGTAATTCTAAAATTGATATGTTATACGATGATAAATTTAAAGGTAATATTTCAGAAGATACTTATAAAAGATTATCTAGAGAAACAGAAATATTATTAAATCAATCTAAAACAAGATTGGAAGAATTACAAAGTATAGATAAAAAGAAAATTGATTCTGCTAAAGAAATTAAAAAGTATGAAGAAAAAATTAAAGAATTAATTAATCTTGATAAACCAAGTAGAGAATTATTACAATCCATCATTGATAAAATAATTATAGATAAAGATAGAAATATTGAAATCTTTTATAAATTCAGTTTGTTAAATAATATTTGATTCATAGAAGTTAGTTCTATACTAACTTCATACATTTAAAGGCAAGATAATAAAAATGAGAAAGTTTAGTTGCTAATTAGCTTTGTGGTAGGTTAGCACAAAGTTAGTGATATAAAAATTCAATTAGTTATTTTTAGTAAATTTCAAAAAGTTCCCACCGAGTTGGTGGGAAGTTTATAGCAAATATTAACTTGTGACCATGTTGGGTACAAGTAATATTTTTTAAAATAATAACTTAGACCCAAGTTGGTATGAAAATATAATGTTGACCTTATATATATCTATTATAAATCTTCTGCACACTGTGTGCAGAAGGTAAGATATTATTTTTAAATAAATATATTATGCAATTTGCATAATTCAATAGTATATTGAAAATTAGCAAGAAATATACCGGTAACGGAATAAATATATTGACAAATACTACCGTTTGCGGTATAATTACAGCAGAGGTGAAAAGTATGGAATTCATGACTACAAAAGAAGCTGTTGAAAAATGGAATATTAGCGAAAGAAGAATTAGAAAATTATTACAAGATGGTAGAATTGAGGGTGCTGTTAAAGTAGGTAATAGTTGGAATATACCAATCGATGCTGATAAACCTGTTGATAAAAGAATAATTAAACCAGATGATAATAAATTTATTATTGATTTAGATGATAACTATTTTGATGAAGTAGATAGTTTAAAAAAAGAATTAGATAGTAAAAGACCAATCTCGAAAGAAACTTTAAAATCTTTAAAAGAATCTATTAACTTAGAGTGGACTTATAATAGTAATGGAATTGAAGGTAATACTTTAACATTAAGAGAGACACAAGTTGTTTTAGAAGGTATTACGGTAGGTGGAAAGTCTATTAAAGAGCATTTAGAAGCAATTAATCATGAAAAAGCTATTTTATATTTAGATGATTTAGTAAAAGATAAAAATCCAATAACTGAATGGAATATAAAAAATATTCACCAGTTAATTTTAAAAGATATAGATAATGAGAATGCTGGAAGATATAGAAAAGAAAATGTAACTATAAAAGGAGCAACTCATATTCCACCTGATTATTTAAAACTTCCTGAATTAATGGAAAAATTAATACTTAATTACAATACTTGGGACGAATATCATCCAATAATTAAAGCGGCATTATTGCATGGAGAATTGGTTAAAATACATCCATTTGTTGATGGTAATGGAAGGACATCAAGATTACTTATGAATTTAGATTTAATGAATAGTGGTTATAATCCTGTAATTATAAAGAAAGAATCAAGATTAAAATATTATGAAGCATTGGATAAAGCACATACCACTGGTAATTATACAGATTTTGTTAAATTAGTTACTGAGTTGGAAGTGGAAATGATCAAAAAATGTTTGGGGTTGTTATAAATAAATATGGAAAAAAATATCAATAAAAATTCTTTGCTAGCAAATATGCAATTTGTTGAAAATGATAAAAATAATTTTAATGATAGGTTGAATTTATGTTTAAAACTAGTAAGTATATTGAAAGAAATATATTTAAATGATAAAAACGAATATTTATTTATCTATTATAGATTAAATAGAAATTTAGGATCTTTATATTTTACACAAAATAATTATGAATTAAGCGAATTCTATTTTGAAACTTCAATAAAACTTTTTGAGGATAATAAAAATTTTGATTTAGAATCTCCTACTAATATTTGCATTACAAAAGAGATGTTATCTCAAGTAAAGATGATGTTATTTTTAATATCGGGAAAAGAAGAAAAATTAAATAACGCAGATGAATTATTGAAATTTATTGAAAATAATTATGATGATACTTGGAGCGACATTTTTAAACAAAATCTAGTAACAAGGAGAAATATTTATAATAATATAATTAATAGCAATTTAAAGACTGTAGTTTCAATGATAATTCCATATCATATAATTCTTAGTGATAAAAAAATATATTTTAAATATAAAGATATTGAGTGTTCAATTTTTTGCGAAACTGTAAAACTTTCAGAAAATAGTTTTATAGTTGGAAATAATGTATACAATGAAAAAGATATATATGGATTATTTAATAAAACAAAAATTACGATTGAAATTGGAAAATATGTTAATTTGAAAAATTGGATAAAAGTAAATAAAGAAATAGAAAGTGTCTGTGAACCTTTGACTATTGCAATTAACATTTATAATTATTTTTTGAAAAAGTATATTAGAGCAACAAAAAGATATTGGTTGAATGATGTTAACGAAAAAATGATAATAAATTATGAAATGAGTGCATTTGCGGGAGATTATGAGATTCAAAATATTCCTTTTACTGCATCACTAAGTTTATCATCAAGTGGAGATAAAAACATTTCTCTTTCTGATGAAGATATTGAATGTCTAAAATATGAATTAATTAGTAACAAAGATGAGGATTGGTTAAATTATTTGTTTGAAGCAAAGAAATATTATTTAGTTAAAGATTATAGGAATGTAATGATATTAGTTAATATTGCACTTGAAAATTTTTCTTTTCATTTTACAAAAAAGTATCTAATGAAATATAAAGACGAGCAATATGTAGATAATTTTTTATCAGGAAAAGTTAATTATGAAAATTTTTATTTAAAAGATTATATTAAAGAGGAAGATTTTATTTCTGCAAAGCAAAAAAAATTGATTGCTGATAACCCACCAAGTATTTATATGGTTTATAAAGAATGTAATAAATATGAACTATTACCAATTAGTAGAACAAGATTAAATAAGATGATTAATTCTATAAAGTCTGAAAGAAATAATATTGTTCATGGAAAAACTATAAAAAAAGATTTAAGGTTTGTTGCTGAAGAAGCAATAGAAAATTTTGAAAAATTATTACAGATATTAGATAAAATTAATTAACTACACTTTGACCATCGCGAGGTCATAATAGAAAGTTATAAAAGGAGAAGTAAATATGGGGAAAATATCCAATGCAATTCAAATGTTAAATTATTTAAATACTGGTAATAAATATAGTGTAAAAGAATTATCTCAAAAATTAGGAATTACTGAGCGTATGGTTAGATATTATAAACAAGAATTAGAAGAAGCTGGTATTCCAATAGAAACTTTTATGGGACCAAATGGTGGGTATTTTATTATAAATAAGCAAAATCAATATAATCAATTCAATAAGTATGATATTCAATTGTTAGAAAATATATATGAAATTTTGAAAGATAATGATTATATTTACATTGATAAATATAAAAAATTATTAGATAAAATCAAAACTATTAATGATATAAATGAAGAAAAAAGTAAGTATTTTTTTACTAATAAAATAGAAGATAATTCAAAAGTATATTTTATTTTAAATGAAGCAATTGTTAATAATTCTAAAATAACCATTTTATATAAAAATCTAAATCAAGAATGGCAAGAGAGAAATATTCATCCAATACAAATTTTTAAATTTGATAATAGATTTTATGTTACAGCTTATTGTGAATTAAGAAATGATATTAGGCATTTTGAATGTAATAGAATAAAAGTAAAAGAAAAATAATAAAGACACAATATTTCCTATATATATGTTATAATATGGAGTATACGAGGTGATATTATGATTAATGAAATATTATTAAAGAATTATCATGATGCTTTAGAACAAAAATATAACGCGATATGTTTTGATATAGATGGTACTTTAACTGAAGAAAAATCTACTAAATTAGATAATCGAATTTTACCTTTGTTGGCTAACTTACTAAATAGACATATACCTGTTGTTTTTATTACAGGAAGAGGAAGAACTGGATTATATCGTTTAAAAGAAGAAATAATAAATAGTTTAAGAAAAGATTATGAAATTAGTAATTCTGATTTGTTAAAATTGTATGCACTTACGAATGATGGAGCTAGATTTTTTTTTACTAGTGTTGATAGTAAAGATATTTTTAATTGTAGTGAATATATAGCTTCCGACATAGATTTGAAAAAATTAAAAGAGTTAGATAAAAAAATATTAAAAAAATTTGAAGAAACAAACTTATTAAAATATTGTAAAGTTACTTATTCTAAGGATGAAAAATTAGATGTTATAATTAATATAAGAGTTACTACATTTACTAATGATGAAGTTATAAATAAAAGAATATTAGGAATCATTGAGGAATTAATTGCCAATTTTGAATTTGAAAATATTAATATGACAATGGGTATATATAATGGGAATAAAGTTTTTCAAATAGGAACTACTATTAAGAGTCATGCCATACGTATAGCTGAGAGAATTATTGGCATACCGCAAGATTCAATGTTAAGGATTGGTGATTGTGGAGACAAGTTGGGTAATGATTATAGTATGTTAAATTGTTCTCAAGGATTTAGTGTTGATAGAACAAGTGGTGAAATTGATAAATGTTTTCCTATTATAGATGATAATAATAAAATATTAAAGGGTGTAGATGCAACTATATTTTTGTTAAGCAAAGCTAAATTATTACCAACAATTTGTTTAGAACACGCTACGGAAACAAATTATACTAAAGCATATGCTAAGGTAGAAAGACAAATGAATTATGGTAAAAACAAAAGAATAATGGTTTTTAATGAATTTATAAATACCAAATTTCAGTTAGTAGATGGAATATATGGGTTATATGATAAATCAAGTGGCAGTATAAAGATTCCTATGTATGATTGGATTGGTATTGATGATGATAATCCTTTAAAACAATTTTGGAGTAAACAATTTTTTTTAAAAATGAAATATGCAATGTGTGATAATGAGAATATTTTGTTAAGAGGTTCACAAGTATATTATTATTTTCTATCTAATCGTTATCACGATGAAATAACTAGAAATGATATAACTTCAAAAGACATGGTGGATATATGGTTAAATAATAATAAAACATTTTTTATGGATGCTATAGAAGCTATAAGTAAAACAAGCGATTTAAATAGCTTAAATAATTCAAAAATGATTTTAGGAATAATTGACAATATACGAAATGAACTACTAGTTTTATTAAATCAACAAGTAATTAGAAGTAGTAAAAATCAAACATTATATATTAATTTAGAAAAAATTGATAAAAACACATTGATGTACAAAATATATAAAACATTATTAGATGTAATTAAATTGATGCAATATATTTCTTTTGATGATAGTTACTCAATTGATAGCAATGAATTGTATTGTGTATTAAATAATGCAATCATGGTTACAAATGAATTTCAATCAATGTTTTCACAAGAAAATACAAAAGACAATTATTCAAAAGAATTTAGAGCATACAGAGAAATTGATAATTTTGCTGAAAATTTTGTTACTTGTTATTTAACATATAAAAATGATAATTATATATCTAATAAAGGAATATGCGGTTTATCGTATGGTGGAATTGAACTTCCAATTATAATAAAGTCTATAAATAATGCTATAAGCGATGTATCAATTTTAAAATTTAATAAAAATGCAAGTGGGTATTCCAAAAAACAATCAATTGATTTAAGATTTTTTGATATATCAAAATCAGGTGGAATTATGCAAGTTGGTATAGATAAAAATAAGAAGTATATTTTAGTTGATGATAATTTACTAACTGGAAAAACGATGCAACTTGCATTGACTACTTTGTATGACATGGGAATAGAAGTTGACAAAATAGTAGTTGTTAGATATCCAGGTGTTAATAGAATTAGTCAAATGTTTATGAATAATCATGGAGCTATAGACTATAGACTTTTTTTCAATTTTATTCAAGGTTTATATTTTCCTAGTCCATATAGTTGGAGAGACCCTAATAGTTTAAATCCTTATGAAGATTCTTTGGGTATTTTTGATTTAAATCGTAGGAAAATAATAGAATGTTTAGCAAAAAATGGTGATTATTATGAAAAAAGTGAAGTAGTATATGTAAAAAGGATGGTAAAACGTGAAGATAATTAGTATAGGTGATTTAGTAACCGATTTTTATTATAAAAATGAAAAGTTAATAGGTGTTAATGGCGGGATGACGTCGCATAATATAATTGCTAATATTAGTCAAATGGGTATAAAAACTTCAGTATGTGGAGTTTGTGGTGATGATGCAGCAGGGAATATTGCAATAAAAAGTTTATCAGATTTAGGGGTTGATACTAACTATGTGCAGGTTATAAAAAATTTGAAAACAAGATGTTTCCATGTTTCTTATTCAACAATTAATGATAAAATGGAGTTCAAATCAAAAAAGAGATGCCCTATATGCAATCAAAAAAAGTGGTATGAAGAAAGTAATATTAATCCAAATGAAATAATCTCAGTTATAGATACAGATGATGTACTAGTATTTGATAATCTAAATGAAAAAAATCAAATTATTATAAATAATACTAAAAATAGAAAAATGTTAGATTTAGGTCAATATTTTGAACTAGATAATTATACTAATGAAGAAATAATAGAAAAATTAGGAAAAAAATTTGACATTATTAATTTAAATAAAAGAGTTGAAAAATATATTAAGTCGAGATTTTCTTTAAAAAAACTTGAAGAAATATATCAAATAATTGAACCTAAACTAATAATAGTAACTAGAGGTAAAAAAGGAGCGGACTTTGTATTTAATCGTATAGAAATAAATAAAGAATTAAAAGTTATTTCTAACGAACTTGATTCAACCGGTGCAGGAGATGCTTTCTTTTCAGTTTTTATTAGTGAATATGTAAAGAATGATTTTCTGATAGATGAAAAATTTATTAATGAAACTTTTCAAAAAGCTACAAAATTAACAAGTAAAGTTGTAAAAAAAATTGGTGCTAGAGGGCATATACAATCATTGTATAAAATTAAAAGGATAAAAAATTTTTGTTCATGTGAAAATTTTGAAGTTTCAGTAAGAAAAAAAATAAAAAGATGTAACATAAATATCAATAATTTAGAAAAAAGGATAATAAATGCTATCAATAGTAATGCTTATGAAAAATTAAAAACTATTAATTTTTCTAATAGAAAGAATTACCTTTTTGTAGGTACAGGTGGTTCTTTCGCTGGATCAAAATTTTCTGCAAAAATTATTAACAATTTATATGGTTCGAATACAATAACTTTATTACCTAGAAATGTATATTATAGAAATAATGATAATATTGATAATGTATTTTTATTTACATATTCTGGCACTACAAATGATTTGATTGTAGGAACATCTTTATTAGATAATGATAAAAAGTTTATTATCACAAAAGGTGAAATTCAAAAGGTAGTAACAAAGACTAATATTTCTAAAAAAAATATAATATCATATCGTACTAATACCAACAAGGGGAAAGAAAGAGGTTTCTTATCTTTTGAAGGTGCATTAGCTCCAGCTAGTTTGTTTTTAAAATTGTATTTTGAAAAAAATTTAGATTATGATTTAGAAACTTTTATTAAAAATAGTATCAATTACTGGAAATATTATTTTGAAGAGTATTTTAAAAATAACAAAAAAGGTTTAAAAGATTTTTTTGAAAAAGGGAGTTGCTTTAATATTTTTACTGGTGATTTTTCGGAATCAGCAGCAACAGACTTAGAAAGTAAAATAATTGAATCAGGAATTTTTAATTGCTTAATTCATGAAAAGAAAAATTTTTCTCATGGAAGATTTATTAATTATGAACATTTAAGTGATAAAAAAAATATATACTTCAAATCAAAAAGTACAAGCACATATGAGAAAAGGCTATTAGATTATTTACAACATGATTATAATATAATAATTGAAAGTAGATATGATGGAATATTATGTGAGTATGATTTATTAGTTGCTTCTCAATATTTTGTTTATTTTATATCAAATTTTCTTGATATAGATATGTCTAAACCTTCATACAGTGAAGATGCTATGAAAATATATTTTTACAAAGGAGACCTATAATTAACTACACTTTGACCATCGCGAGGTGGCGATGGTGCTGAAGTAGTTTATGCTCTTAGAAATAATGATACTTTAGCTAAATCTATATTAAGTAACATAGAAGAAACGGGTCAAAACATTAGAAAATGGTATCAAAGAAAATTGCCTTCCAATTCTAATAAAGATTATTATTATATAATAAGGGATACTAGCCCAGCAGAATCAGTTTTAATAGAATATGCCTTTTTAGATTCTAATAAAGATGATAAAAAACAAATAAGAAATGATTGGGAGAAGTGGGCTGAGGCGGTTGTTAAAGCGGTTGCAGAGTATAAAGGTTATAACTACGTAAAACCAGGACAAAATACGGTTAATGGAATATATAAGGTTCAAAAGGGTGATAGTCTATGGTCCATTGCTAAAAAGTTTAACGTTGGAATAAATGAAATAAAAAGTGCTAATAACTTAACTTCAAATTTAATAAGTGTAGGTCAAGAATTAGTTATTCCAGGATTTGCACCTCCAGAGCAAACTAATATTACTTATGTAGTTCAAAAAGGAGATAGTTTGTGGTCAATTGCAAATGCTAATAACACTACGGTAGATGAAATAGTTAATCTAAATGATTTGGTAAATAATACTATTTACGTAGGGCAAATACTTCAGATACCTAATTCTGGTAATTCAAGTAATGTTCCTGATTCAGAAACTATTTATATAGTAGAAAAAGGAGATACTCTTTATTCTATAGCACAAAAATACGATACCACTATAGATGCTATAATAAGAAAAAATGGGCTTACAAATGATGATTTAGTGGTAGGTCAAAGTCTTATAATACCAGCTGATGTAGAAAGTACTGGTAAGGATGAAGATCAAGATTTAAATAAAAATTTGCATGTGGTTCAAAAAGGTGAAAGTTTGTTTTCAATAGCTAGTAAGTATAATGTACCTATTAGTAAGTTAAGAGAGGTTAATAAATTAATGACTGATTTATTAACTATTGGCCAAGTTTTAATAATACCTGATTCTAGTGATTCTTCTAATTTATATGTAGTTCAAAAAGGAGATAGTTTGTGGTCTATATCAAATAAATTTGGTGTAAGTATTAATAGTATAAGAGTGGTAAATAATTTATCTTCTGATATTTTAACAGTTGGGCAAACATTAATAATTCCATAAAAAAAGACTTATCAAATTGATAAGTTTTTTTAATATAATTCTTTACAGACTCCTTCATCGGGCTTATAGAAACAATGGTTTTTATATTTTCCAGCGTTAGCTTGATTAAACCAAGTTTTTTTACAAGAATTTCCCGAACCAGGAGCGTAAAACCATAGAGCATTAGTAGCAGGATGAAAATTTTCTCCTTTTATTACTCTTTTAGCTAGATTTTTTTCTAAGGTTGTAGAAGAACTTTGAAAAAGAGCACTATTAGTTCCAGAAAAACCACCTGGAGATTGATATACCATATCATAAATAGTTCTTATATCTTTAAAATCAAGACAGTCAGCAATTACCCTATTAACACCTACGTTACCAACCATTAACATTCCTAAATTTCCTTCACCTAATGCTTCAGCTCTCATAAGCCTAGCTAATAAATCAAGTTCTTTTTGCGTATAATTTACAATCATTAAATCACCTAATTTATTATATGCACAAAAAAAGAAAAACTTTAGTTTTTCTCGGTTATATCGTTATTATTTTTGTTTTGTTCTTCTCCTTTTTTATTATCATCATTTAAAGCCATAAAAATAGATATAATTAGAAAAATAAATCCTAAAATAATAAAAATTGCATCACGTAATATTCTATATTTTAATTTTTCAGCTTTAGCTTTTTCAACTTGTTTATCAAATGTCATGATTTCACCTCATCATTTATATCATAACACAAATAACAAAAAAGTTATAATTATCTTTCAATTAATAATTTTTGTCCAATGGCTAAGGTATCATTTTTTAAATTATTTATTTTTTTTATGCTATCTACCGTAGTGTTATAATTTTTAGCAATATTCCACAGGCTATCTCCTTTTTTTACTACGTAGGTTGTATAATTAGTAGAACTTGGTATGATAAGTTTTTGACCAATAGAAAGGGTATTACTTTTTAAGTTATTAGTTTCTTTTATTTTATCAACGGTTGTATTATAACGATTAGCTATTGCCCACAAACTATCTCCTTTTTCTACTATATAAATTATTTGGTTGGTACTTACTTTATTAGGGATAATGAGTTTTTGCCCAATAGAAAGTAGGGTAGAAGTTAAATTATTAGCACTTTTTAATTCGTTAACGCTTATATTATATTTATTTGCGATAGACCATAGGCTATCTCCTTTTTTAACAATGTAAATACTTTCATTGGATTGGTTATCATCTTCATCATTACTATTTTTAGGAATCTTTAAAATTTGACCTATTTGTAAAACGTTATTTTTTAAATTATTAGCTTTTTTTAAATCATCAACACTAACACCAAGCCTACTTGCTATGGACCATAGGCTATCTCCTTTTTTTACAACGTAATATTCGGAATTATTAGATGGAATATAGGAAACGCCTGCGTATGTTGCAAGAGCTATTACAACTGCTTCTGCAAGCTTTTCGTAATTATTTTTAATAAGATTAACATCATCTTTATTAGAATCAACATAGCCATAGTAAACAGCCAGTGTTTGATTATTAGGAGTATTTCTAATTAGGTAATCTGAATCAAGTGAAGTATCACTAGCATCCCTTAATTGGTAATACTTTTCAACGTTTTGACCTTCATTTTCTAAAGCTGATGCAATTAATGAAGCTAGCCTATCGTTATTTCTTAATGCATACATAATTTCAGCTCCATCGCCACCACCATTAATTAGCCGGTTTGAAATAACTATTATATTATTACCAGTTCCATATTTATTTTTTATTATATTAACCCTTTCCTCTTCAGTTAGAGTTACATCTCCATCCCTTACTAAAAAATTATCTATCCCTAAATCAGTTAACCTTTTACTTAAGTATTTTGAAATTAATAAAGTGTAGTCTTTTTCATTTATTCCGTTAGCAGAAACACCATTTTGGGTTCCACCAGCTCTAGCATCTATCGCTACTTTGTAAGCCATTACTTTTTCCTCCTTAAAATAATTTATGTAAATAAATTTAAAATAAAACAAATATATATTAACTGGGAGGGATAATATGTTAGGAATAATTGCACCTGAAAAAAGTTATGTAGAAGAACTATTAAAGAATTTTAATTACGAGAAAATAGATAGCGTTTTGGGTACTGAATTATTTGCTTGTAAATATAATAATCATAAATTTTATGTAATGACTACAGGTTATGGAAAAGTAAATATAGGTAGTAATTTAAGATATCTTTTTGATAAATATAAAATAAAAGTATTGCTTCAAATTGGAACGGCAGGTAGTGTTGATGATAAAAATGAAATTTTTAACGTGGTAATAGCTAATAACGTGTTACAATTTGATGTTGATTTTATGCCGCTAGGCTATTCACCAGCACAATTGCCTTTATTAAAAACTGGTGTTTTTCAAGCTAATTATGATTTAGTAGAATGCTTAAATGAGGTTTGCAGGAAAAGTGGTGTTAATTATACAAATGATTTAATAGCATCATCTGATATGTATGTTTGTAACGCAAGGCTAGCTAATAGTATAAGAAGAGAATATAATGCTGGCGCGGTTGACTGTGAATGTGGTTGTGTAGGACAATTTTGTTATCAAAATAATATAGCTTTTGCAGGTATTAAAGTAATTTCTAATTTTGCTAATAATAATTCAGTAAGACAGTATAACACATATGATGATGCAGCTTCAAAATTGGTTCAAAAATTAACTACTTTGTTTATTAAAGACTATTATGAATAATATTTTATAATTTTAATAAACTAATTATGGTGATACATATGAAAATATATTGGAAATCTTTTATAATAATAACAATTATTACTTTCGTAGTTGGCAGTTTTTTTGAAATTATATCAATGAATAACATGGAAACTTATAACGGGCTTATAAAACCTTTTTCCATACCAGGAATTGTATTTCCTATCGTATGGAGTATATTATACTTGCTTATGAGTATATCTTGTTATATTATTTATGAGTCTAATAATATTAATAAAAAGATTGCTTTAATTATTTATTTTGTGCAATTAATTATAAATTCTTTGTGGAGTTTACTATTTTTTGGTTTTAATTTATATTTAATTTCTTTCTTATGGATCTTGCTTCTTATTGTTTTTGTTATTATTATGATAGTAAAATTTTATAAAATAAATAAGTTATCAGGACTCCTTCAAATTCCTTATTTATTATGGACTATTTTTGCAGGATACTTAAATTTCATGATATATATATTAAATAGATAGTCTTTCTATCTATTTTTTATTAAAAAATATTAAATTATGCATATATGTAAACATAATGTCTTATTTTGTTGTATAATTAAACAGGGTGATGGTTATGGCGTACATTGAATTTAAGAATGTAAATAAAATTTATAAAATGGGAGAAGTTGAGATTAAGGCACTTAACAAAACTTCTTTTGAAATAAATAGGGGAGAGTTAGTTGTTATATTAGGGCCATCAGGTGCTGGTAAGACAACTTGTTTAAATATTTTAGGTGGTATGGATACTTTAACTAGTGGTAAAGTTTTAGTAGATGGAAAAGATATCACTAATTATAAAGAAAAAGATCTTATTTTATACCGCAGAAATGATATCGGATTTGTATTTCAGTTTTATAATTTAGTTCAAAATTTAACTGCTTTAGAAAACGTTGAATTAGCGGTACAACTATGTAAGGATCATTTAGATCCTAAAACAATATTAAATAAAGTTGGATTAAAGTCTAGAATTGATAATTTTCCTTCACAGTTATCTGGTGGTGAACAACAAAGGGTTGCTATTGCCCGTGCGATAGCTAAAAATCCTAAACTACTTTTATGTGATGAACCAACAGGAGCTCTAGATTACAAAACAGGGAAACAAATTTTAAAACTTTTAGAAGAAACTTGTCGTAAAGAAAAAATGACGGTAGTTATTATAACTCATAATGCTGCGATAGCACCAATGGCAGATAAACTAATAAAGTTTAAAAATGGTGCTGTAGAAGAAATAATTACCAATAAAAAACCAAAAAGTATTGATGAAATAGAGTGGTAAAATGAAAAAAAATAGAATAAAAACGACAAGTGTAAGAGAAATAAAATCATCTTTTAAAAGGTTTTTGTCATTACTAGTTATGAGTTTACTAGGTGTTGGTGTGTTTGTTGGAATAAGCATGGCAGCGCCTGATATGATGAAGTCATTAGATACTTACTATGATGAAGCTAATTATTATGATATTAAACTTATTTCTACTTTAGGTTTAACAGAAGAAGATGTTTTAGCAGTAGGAAAATTAGAAGGGGTAGATAAAGTTGTTGGAACCTTTTCTAAAGATGTTCTTGTTAAGGAAAAAGATAATGAGTCAGTTGTAAAAGTTCTAGCAATAAATGATAAATTAAATAAGGTTAGTATAGAAAAAGGTAAAGCTCCTACTAAAGCTAATGAACTAGTAGTTGAAGAAGCTATGCTAAAAAGAAATAATTTAAAAATTGGTGATGAAATTACTTTTTCAAATGATGATACGTTTAAGAATGATAAATTTAAAATTGTTGGTACTGTTAAAAGCCCGTTATACATAAGTTCTACAACTACGTATAATAATAGAGGTAATACTAACTTAGGAACTGGAAAAATTGATTATTATGCTTATGTTTCTGAAAGTAGCTTTAACATAGATTATTACACAGAACTTTATGTAACAGTTAAAAGAGCTAAAGAAAAAGAAACTAACTCAGAAGATTATAACGATTTAATTGATAATACGTTAGATGAAATTAAAGAAATCCAAAAAAATAGAGAAGACGTTAGGTATGAAGAAATTTATAATGAGATAAATGATGAAATAAACAAAGAAGAAGAGGAAGGATTAAATAAATTTCTTTTATATAAAAATGAACTAGACTCTGCTAAAAGTAAATTGCAAAATGGTAAATATACGTTAGATCAAACTAAAAAATTATTAGATAATTCTCTTGTTTTATTAGAAAATAACAAAATAAAATTAGATAAAGGAAAAAATGAGTTAGATTTAGCTAAAGAAAAATTAGATAAAGCTAAAACGGAAATTGACCAGAATATAAATTTATTTAATGAAAAGTTAGAAAATTATAATATTACTTTTGATGAATTAGTGATTATTTTAGAAAAGTTAGAAAATAATGAAGTAGCAAAAGAAGATATTATAAAACTAATACCAACTGATGCTGAAAATTATGATCAAATAATAATCATAATTGATAAGATATATGAACTTGGTATAGATCAAAAATTAATAGAAATAATTAATAATCCTGAAAAAATTGATGAAATAATAGCGTCTATCCCTGAAGATTCTCCTTATTATGAAGATATAGTAGAAGGGTTAAACTATGTTAAAGAAAATATTTTAAAGTTAGATGAATTAAAAGAAAAAGTAAATTTACTAGTTAAGGCTAAAGAAGATTATGAAGAAAGATTAAATAAATATAATGATTCTCTTAATCAGTATAAAGAAAATTATAAGTTATATGAAACTGCTTACAATGAATATGACAGCGGAAAGCAAGAGTATTCTAAGGCTCTTGTAACTTATAATAATAATTTAAATTTATATAATAATAATTTAAAAGAATATTATGAGAGTAGAAGCTTTTTTGAAACGGAAATTACTAATGCTAAGAAGAAATTAGAAGAAATACCAGAGTCTAAGTGGTATATATATGATAGGCTAGATAATTCTGAGTATTCTAATTATATAAATGATAGCAACAGTATTGCTAACTTATCTAAAGTATTTCCTAGTATATTTTTTATTGTAGCAGTACTTATTAGTCTTATATCTATGTCTAGAATGGTAGAAGATGATAGAATGCAAATAGGAACTTTAAAATCATTAGGCTTTAGTAATAAACATATAAGACTTAAATATCTTTTATATTCGGGTATAGCTACTTTACTAGGCGGAATATTAGGAAGTTTATTAGGATTTTACCTTCTTCCTATGTATATTTGGAATATATATAAGATGTTATTTGATGTTCCAATATTTGTTATAGATTATGATATTACTTATATAATTATTGGGCTTTTACTAGCGGTAATTTGTATTTGTGGTACTACTTTATTAACGGTAAAAAAAGTACTTAAAGAAAAGCCTTCGGATTTAATGAGACCTAAGGCGCCTGCTAAAGGCAAAAGGGTTATTTTAGAAAAGATGCCTTTTATTTGGAATAACATTTCATTTTCTAACAAAGTTACGATAAGAAACCTATTTAGGTATAAAAAAAGAGTATTAATGACTGTTGTTGGTATTTTAGGATGTACTTCTCTTATGCTTGCTGGTTTTGGTATAAGGGATGCTATTGTAGATATTCCTAAAACCCAATATGGAAGCATATTTAAATTTGATGATATGGCTTACATGAAAGAAAATAAAGATATACATAGTATATTTAACGATGAAAGTATAAGCTTGTACTTAGGTACTAAAATGGATACAGGTTTAGCTGGTAAGTATAGTATCAATATATTTGTGCCAGAAAGTACTGATAATTTAAGTGATATAGTGGAACTTAAAAGTATTGAAAATGGTAAAAAGCTTGAATTAGAAGATAATAAAATTATTATTTCTGATAAATTATCACAGCTTACTAAAACTAAAGTTGGAGATAAACTTTTACTTACAGATTCAAATAACGTAAGGCATGAACTAGTAATATCAGGTATTTGTGAAAATTACGTTGGTCATTATATTTTTATGAATAAAGAAACCTATGAAAAAAATATAGGTAAGTACGATAATAACGTTGTTTATTATAAAATGAAGGATTTAGACAAAGAAGAAGAGTTTTCTTCTAAAATAATAGAAGATAAAAACGCTATGAGTGTTATATCTGTTAGTTCTACGATGAAGACGGTAGATGATATGCTCAAATCATTAGATAGCGTTGTTGTAATATTAATTTTCTTATCAGCAGCTTTATCATTTGTGGTTTTATATAATTTATCTTATATAAATATAAACGAAAGAAAAAGAGAAATTGCAACTCTTAAAGTACTTGGTTTTACCCATAAAGAAGTAGATAATTATATAACCAAAGAAACTATTATATTAACAATTATTGGAATCGTATTAGGATTGATGTTTGGAACATATTTAACTGGAGTTATAGTAGATACGGTTGAAATAGAAAGTGTTAGGTTTATAAGAAATATTAATTTAATAAGTTTTATTATATCATCTGTTATGACTATATTTTTTACGATAGTTGTAAATGTAATTACTCATTTTACTTTAAAGAAGATAGATATGATAGAATCATTAAAAAGTGTAGAATAAAAACAAAGCTTGTTAATTAGCTTTGTTTTTGTTTTAATGAATATTTTGGAAAGTTAGGATATGTTGAATCAGTTTTCCTAATGGCTTTTTTAGCGTCTTCTAAAAGGATAATATCTTTATCACAATATTTACGTAGTTCTTCTTTAAATTTAGATATAAATAATTTAAAATTAACATCTTTATGATTTAATAAATATTCGTACATTTCTTTCAATTGAGGTATAGAATTTACGAATGTATTAAAATTACCATCTATTAATAATAAAGTAAGCTCGTGATTAAAAGTACTTATGTTATCTTCATAAATTTTAACAGTATCATCATCACTTCTAAAGTAATGAATTGTATCTATTGCACCAAATAGATTGCCATCATACATAAAATTGAACATCATATCAAAGCCTTTTATATTTTTTTCACTAATAGCCTTAGTATCTTTATCAAATTTTTCATAAGCTTTTAAAAGCTTTGTTAAGTTTATTGTAAGAGGCTTAATTGAAGTAAGATTATAACCATTACATTTTTTCATGATTAAAGCTTCTAATTCCTCATCAACATAAATTATTTTTTTTGTAAAATAATAACTACTACTATCGATATCAGAAAATTGCAAAAGTTCTTCTTCGGAATAATCATTCATATCAGCAAATTCATTAAATTGTTTTAACACAAAATCTTTACCTATTTCAAAGATAGTTCCTTCTGAGCCAAAACCAATTTCTTTTTTTTCGCTCAATAAATTTTTAAAATCGTTATTATTCATTTTAATTACTTTATCCATTAGAATCCCCTCTTTTTGTGAGAACCTATTATATCACTAAAAAAGATAAAGTCAAATTTGTTATTTTAAACATAAATAAATTATCGATAATCAATAAAAATATATTGACAATGAATAAATTATATCATATACTTTAAGTGAGGTGAGAAATTTTGAAAAAAAGTATTATTGCTAAAATTTTATCTATTATTTTATTAATTATTTTATTTGTAGGATTAATATCTTTATTTTTTATACCTAATTTTTATGATATTTTTAAAGATAAGAGTATTGATTCCTTTGCTAGTCATTCACTTATATATAAATTATCTTTTTATACTTGTTATATAATATGTTTATTTATTGTTTATAGGTTAATAATGTTATTTAATTTAATTTATGAAAAAAGTCCTTTTAGAAAGGAAATAGAAAAATCTCTTAAAATTATGGCAGTTATGTTTATGATTGTAGCTATAATAGTTTTTATAAAATCTTTATTTATACCTACTTTATTATCTTTTGTTGTTTCTCTTTTATGTTTTTTAATTTCACTTAGTTTTTATCTTTTAGCAGAAGTAATTAAAGTTGCAATACATTATAAAAACGAAGTGGATTTGACGGTGTAGGTGATTTTATGATTATAGTAAATTTAGATGTTATGATGGCTAAAAGAAAAATGTCTTTAAATGAACTTAGTGAAAAAACTGGTATTACTACAACTAACCTATCAATATTAAAAACTAATAAAGCAAAAGCTATAAGATTTTCTACTTTAGAAGCAATATGTAAGGCCTTAAATTGTCAGCCAAGTGATATTTTAGAATACAGAGGTGATTAATATGGAAATGAAGTTAAAAAAAGAAAATATTTTAATACCAATCATATCAGCGTTAATAATTGTATTTTTTCATAATTTAGATATAAATTGGTATTTAAAAAGTATTATTATCCCATTTAGTACTTTAATAATAGGTAATATTATAATGTATAGAAAGTCTCTTTTTATAAACAAAAAAGCATATTTTATGTTAATTCCAATAGTACTTATTTTAATTAGTGACCCAATAATTAAAATTGATGGTTCTAATAAATTTTTAAATGTTATTATGTTATTTATACTTATATCCATGTTTTTATTTTTACTAGTAAATAAAAATTATAGAATAACTTTTAATAACATCCCTTTAATGTTTAAATTATTTCCAGAAAAGTTATTTAGTAACATAAAATATTTAAAACCAAATATTACAAAAGAAAGAAATAAAAAGATGATAAATGTCTTGCTTGGTTTGATTATTGGAATTTTAATATCATTTTTAATTTTAATGTTACTTACTAGTGCAGATGATTATTTTGATGCTTTTTTAAATAAGTTTTCTTTATCAGTAGGTTTAGATGCTAGTAATATCATTTCATTTGTAATTTGGTTTGTTATATTATTTAGCATATCTTTAAATGTTTATAAAAATAAAGACATAAAAATGAGAGATGAACATTTTAAGAAAATGGATTCTACCTTTGTAATTACCGTATTATCAGTTATTAATTTTGTTTTTGTATTATTTTTAATTTCAGAAATATCAAAATTATGTGGTAATTTTTTACAATTACCTAAGGGTTATATATATTCTAGTTATGCAAGAGAAGGATTCTTTCAGCTACTATTTGTAACTATGATAAACTTTTCTATTATTTCATTTTTGATTTATAAAACAAAAAGTGTTAAAGAAAATAAAACGGTAAGAAATTTAATATTTTTACTAATAGCTTTTTCTATTCTTTTGATATTTAATTCTTATTACCGAATGTATTTATACATAGATAAATTTGGTTTTACTATTTTAAGATTACAAGTAATTTTATTTTTAGCGATGGAAATAGTTTTATTTGGGATTTTAACGACAAAAATATTAAGTAAGATAAAACTTGATGGCATAATAATACTTTCTGTTATGACTTTCTTTTATATAGTAAATTTATATTTATGTAACGATTGGTTTGTTAAATTAATCAGTGGTTAAACGATATGAAAAAAATAATAAAAGCATTTATAATTTTTGTGTTGATTATTATATTATTTGTTTTATTTATTACTCTTTATTCAAGTATTATGGTGAATATAAATAGTAAAATATTAAAAGGATATTATAAATCAGAGGAATATTGGGATAAAAATAGTTTTAGAGATTATTTAGATTACTGTAAATATTTTTATAAAGATGATTCTAAATTTAAAACTAATGATTATTATCATAGAGTAACAAAAGATGATATAGAAAAGATTTACAATCATTTTAAAGAAATAGAAAGATGGATGAAAATTCAAAATAGATTAAATGAATATGATTTTGATTACGCTAAAATTTCTGTTGGAGATTATTACTATTTAGATGGTGGAAGTTATGATAATTACACAATATATTTTTTTGATGTAGAAAGTAAAGTGTTATACTATGCTCATATTAATACGTAGTTTAAAGGTGAAGGTATGAAAAGATTAATTAGTTATTATTATGTACTTTTAGAATTAATATTATTTATTTTTTTATGTTTTGAGTTAGATTCTTTTTATTTTAAAGGGATTTTATATCACATTATAATGTTATCATTTATATTTTTAAGTTTATTCATTATTATTAAATATAATAAAACACTTAAATTTAAGAAACTATTTTATGCAAGTTCAATATTATATTTTGCTTTAATTAATAATGCATATTTATTTATATTATTACTTTTAACATTTTTTATAATACTAGTATTAAATTATAAAAATAAATTTATATGTTATTATTTTTCTGCTGTGTCTTTTATTAGCTATCTATTTTTCCTATTACTATATTCTTTTTCTTAAATAGGTTTAGTAGCATTGTATTTAATGATAATAATATCAGAAACATAATGTATGAAGATTCTTATTATAAATGCGGTAAATACGAGATTTTCTATTATTCAGGCGGGGCAATGGATAGTATGCATTTTGCTGTTTTAGAAAGACATCAATATATAAAAATAGGAAATATTTTAGAAGTAGGTTATGATAAACAAGTTGGAGATACTAAAGAAGATTACAATAAAATAAAACAAAATAATAAATGTAGAAAGTAGAATACATTAAAATTATTTATAACAATTTATTAATTAAAGTTTTACTTTTGATTTAGAAAAAAGATATAAACCATTAAACTAGTTTATATCTTTTTTGTCTTTTAATATTTCATACATTTCTTCTTTATTTAATAACCCATTTTTATATTTTTCAATACTTTTCATTATTTTTTTTGCTTTTTTAATTTTAAAGATAGATGCAAAAAAGCATGTTATACTAACGATTAATAATAGGAATCCAAGTGATAGGGTAAAAGTGTCTTTAGAACCATTAAACGACAGGATCGCAAAGAAAAATATTACAAAAGATACAATTAATACCATAATGGAAGTCATCGATTCTTGGTACCAATAATCATATTCACTTTCTATTAATTTTTCTTTATCTTTTTTTATAATTTTTTTCATTTCATCTAAAGCATTTTCTATTATTAATCTTTCTCCACAAAATTCACATCTAATGTTTGAATTGTCATTATCTTTTTTACACTTAGGACATATCATATTAATCACCCTTTCATAGAATTATTTACCAAGAGCTTCCTCCGCCACCGCCGGAACCACCGCCAGAAGAACCTCCACCAGTTGATCCGCCGCCAGAAGAACCACTGCTAGAACTTACAGATGGACTAGAAGACATAGAACTATTCATTGAATGCATTGTTGAACTTATAAATGATTCCATTGTTGAATTATTAAATGAGCTCGTTCCTTCATACCATGTAGGTTTTTGCAAAGTTATGGAACTAAATTTGCTTATCCACTTATCAGAAATGCCTAATACGTAAGTATATGGTAGTATGTCATAAAAATAAGTTGGATTTTCTGTTACCATGGCTTCTAATTTTTCTTTTTCAACAGTTTCTAAAAAGTTTTTGAATCCCTCAATTTTACCTAGCATTTCATTGCCATATTTTGTTCTTTTATCTAAGTTTAAAAAACAAATAACAATACCTACATAACATATAATACCGCTGATATATGAAACTAAATATATTTTTTCAGGAAGCAGGGAAGGTAATATTAGTAAACAAAATGGAGCCACCCCAAATGCTGCTACAATAAATAATTTAGTTATAATATTACTTACTATATTAGTATTTTTATTAGTTGAAGATAAATCTGTTTTGTTAATTAAAAATGCAGTTAAAGGAAAATATGCTAATAATGTATAAAATATGGAAAGGGACTTAAGCTCTGGTGAGCCATACATATTATATGGAGGAATCGTAATTAAGCATATTATTATGATTAACATTATAAGAAAGGTACATATCCTTTTATAATTATTCTCATACAATATTTTTTTTCTGTTTTCTTCAGCATTTATATTACTTAAAATTTTATAATTGGTACGATAAAAATTATTATATAAATCATCTGAAGTTATTTCTGTTCTTCCTTTTAATAGTTCATCATCACTCTTTAATAAGCTATCATACGAATATTTTGGTACAAACAAACCTGCTAAAAATAATTGTTCGTTAATATCATTTCCATCATATTCTTTCAATTTAGTTATTTTAAAAACTTTTTCATTAGTTTTTTTTGATATTTCATTTGTCTCTGTAATTTTTATATAACCTTTATTGGCTAGATATATTAGTAGTGAAGTAACGTCTTTACTATCTGCACCTCCGTTATATAAAAAGCCTACTTCTAAACTATTTTTTCCTTCAGGAGGATAAAATTCTACAGTTTCTATAACTTTATCATCTCGTCCATATTTATGCCATGTATAAACTGCATATAGTAAAAATACTATTGGAATAATAAACATTAAGCATAAAGTATAATCTAATTTAAGTTTTGCTCCTACAAAATAGCCTTCTGGTAACTCTAATCTAACCGTTAATCCTTCTCTTTCACGTAATGTTCCGTTATAGCTACCTGAAATTGTATTACCTTGTACGTTATATTTTATATTATCATTTTGTGTTGAACCGATTGTTCCTGAAGAAAAACCTAATTTACTAGAATCAAATTCTTTTGGCATGTTTATGGTAAAAGTAATATTTCTTATTACAGTATCCCATTCATTACCAATTATATTAAAATATAATTCATCAATATCTTTTAATGGATCATTACCTAGGTTATAGGTATATTTAATTTCATATACCTTTTCTCCCTTGTATGTTTGATAATTAGAACCTATCTTTATACTATAAATTCCATTTTTCTTTGACGTTTTATATTTATCGTTAACCTTTAAATTATATACTTGAGTTTTATTAACATATTGTGTTCCATCTAATCTATTTACCGTATTTTTAAGAGGTATATTTCTTATGATACCATGTTTTTCTATATTAAAATATGCTGTTATTGTTTCGGTAATATCTAAGGTGTTGTTTTCGTTAACAACGATATTTACATCATACTTATCTAAAATGTAGTCTTTACCAGAATATAAATTATAATCTTCTTCTTCCTTTTGCTCGCTATTATAATCATTATCTAATATTTCAAAAGTAAGTTTATAATAGGAAATTTCATCAACAGCATGACCGTTAATAATGCTTAAATCAGACATAAAGTTAAAATTACTTATTCCTGGTATTGCGTCATTAGTAATATAACTTTCCCCTATAATATTATAATCTTTATCATAATACGAAACGATAGCTTTGTAACCAACGGATTCTTCTGATTTGTTTTCAATTATTCCAGTTAATCCAATTGCTCTAGCTGATGTATTAGCATGATTTTTAAATTTTAAATTAGAAAAATAAAGATTTCCTACTTTAAATCGTTCTATTGCATTAATATTAATTAAGTGTGTTTCCTCTTCTAAACCATGTACTATGGTTGGGTATGAAAACGTTATTGTAATTAACGCAAATAACACTACTAAAAAGAGTAGTTTTATTTTTTTCATTATAGCCTCCTTTATGATTAAATTATACTATGGTTAAGGTTCTTTTCTACAAAAAGAATAGAAAAAAGTTTTACTTTACACAAATATTTTATATTTTTTACTTTATTAATTTGATATGTTAAAATTTATATAGAAAGGGATAATAAAAAAATATGAAAACAACAATATATATGTTAAGACATTCAGAGCCAATGAAGTCTAATTTTAGTGAAAGTAATGATTGTTTACAACTACAGAATGAAAAGCAAATATTATCTTCTGAGGGTGAAAAAAGAGCTGAAGTATTAAGTGAAGCTGATGAATTAAAGGACATAGATGTTGTAATATCTAGTAATTATGTAAGAGCAATGTCAACAGCAAAATATATAGCGGATAAAAATAATAAAGAAATAATTATAGAAGATGGTTTTGGAGAAAGAAGATTTGGTATTGATTCGTGGGATGAGTTGCCTAAAAGCTTTGAAAATAAACAATTAGCTGATGAAAATTATAAAATTGAAAGCGGAGAATCAAGAAGCGAAGTAACTACAAGAATGTTAAATGCTTTGAATAAAATTTTAGAACAATATAATGGAAAGAGAATTGCAGTAGTGTCTCATGGGACTGGTATGAATTATCTATTTATAAAACTTGGAGTTGCTAATATATTAAAAGATAGTATTCTTAAATTTCGTTTTAAAGGCGAAGAATTTTTTGATGGTAAATATAATGCTCCAGAATTATTTAAATTAGAATTTGAGAAAAAAACTTTAGTTAATATTGAAAATATAAGGGGTGAATGGAATGGTAAATTTTAGTTATCATGTTTATGAAGATGTTTATGAAAGTATGAAAAAAGGTACCAAAAGAATTGAAATTAGACTTTATAATGAAAAATCTAGTAGAATAAAAATTGGAGATATTATTAAATTTAGTGTTTTGAATAATGAGGAAAAATATATAATGGTAAGAGTAACGGATTTAATAATCTATAAAGATGTCAATGATTTAGTTAAAAGATATAATTTTAATATGAGTACTAAAACTTATAATAAAGAAAATATTATTGAAGTTTTATATAAGATTTTTGGTAAGGAAAAAGTAGATACTCATAAATTTATTGGTATTAGTTTTGAATTGGTTAAATAAAAATTTTAGAAAGAAGGTTTTAGAATAATGCCATCTCATAAAATACATTTAGCAATAGCTAAAAAAGTAAATGATAAATTGAAACTAGATTTAGACAGTGTAATGTTGAGTAGTGTTATGCCCGATTTATGTATTGGTAGAAATCATACAATAAGCCACTATCAGAATGGAAAATTAGGCGTAGTTGGAACTGCTAATCCTGATTTATTTGTAAAACATAATAAAAACAAATTAAATAACCCTGTTATTATTGGATATTTGATTCATATTTTAACAGATAAATTTTACAATACTTTCGCTTTTACTAAATTTTTTATTTACGATAAAAGCGGAAATGATGTGGGTTTGCATTTTAAGAATAAAGATAAATTATTATCTGCAAAAAAGATTAAGTATTATAAGCAAAGAGAATTTAGCATATATGATAAGTGGCTATTAAATCATGGGTATGTACCTAAATTTAGTAGTCTTGATTGTTTGGATAATGTTATAAATATAAAAACTGCTAAATTTGATAAAGAAACATTGAAAAAATACATAATGGATACAAATAAAGAAATTGAATCAATTAATATATTCAGTAAAATTAATTTAACGAGATATAAGTTAACAACAAAAAAAGAGTTGGATAAACAATTTGAACTATGTTATGAATATGTAATTAACTATATTAAAAAGTTGAAAGGATTATTGTAGATATTATTGTTATTTAAATGGAGGAAATATGAATAAATTATATGTTGTAAGGCATGGTAAAACTGAATGGAATGTCAAAGGCTTACTACAAGGTATTACAGATATTTCGCTTAATGAAGAAGGAATAAAAGAAGCTAAAGAATTATCATCAAAATTAGATTTAAGTAAAATTGATTTGTGTATATGTTCTCCTTTAAAAAGAGCTAAACAAACTGCAGAAATATTGGTAGGAAATCATGTTGAAATTATATATGATGATTTATTAATAGAAAGAAAATTTGGGGATTATGAAGGAGAAAAAATAGACTTTAACTTAATAGGAAAGCAATGGGATTACAAGTTGAATGATTCATCACATAATATAGAAAGTGTAAGAGATTGTTTAAAAAGATCAAAGAAGTTTTTGGATAAAATAAAAAAAGATTATCCTAATAAAAATATCTTAATTGTATCTCATGGTAGTTTTATTAAAACACTTCATTTTAATATGGTAGGATATAATGAAAATACAGACTTTTTATCTTTTAATCCCAAAAATACAACGCTATATGAGTATGGTATCTAAAGTTTTTTATTGCTGATTTTATAAAAAACTAACGTTTTAACAATTGATATTGTTATATATGTAATTTTGGAAGGAAAGTAATTTTATAATTAATTTTCTAATCTAACTATGATTTTTTATACTATATTGTTGAAAGGTGATTAATATGGATAAGATTTACGATGAGTATTATTATAAAATATATAATTGAGCGATTAGTAAGACTCATAATAAGGAAGAGGCTGAAGATTTAACTAATAATGTATTTTTAGCAGTATTTGAATATCTTAATAAGGAAATTGATGTTAACAAAATAGAAAATTTAATATGGAAAATAGCTCATAATTTATGGTGCACCAGAGCGAAAAAATATATTAAAGAAAAAAATAATATATCAATTAATGAAGATTATAAATTAGGATATGAACCTCAAATGCTTGATAAAATTATTTATAAAGAAATTATAAATAATCTAGATAATGTTAGTTTGACTTCAAATGAAAAAAACTCATTTCAAATGTATTATATTAATGATCTTTCTATAAAGGAAATTAGTGAAAAACTAAAAACTAAAGAAGCAAATATAAAATATTATTTATATAGTGCTAGAAATAAGATAAAGGAGAGATATTATGAATAATTTAAATTTAGAAAAATACTTAAACATCATAAATCAAGAGAAAGAAAAAATGGGATTAAAAAATTATATTCCACTATACCCTATGTTAAGAGTAGAGGATGATAAATTATATGTTGGCGAGATGATAACAGCTGAAGAAGATAACGTTTGGAGCAAAGATTCTGATATAAAACCTGAATATTGGGCTTTGATAGATATTTATAGTAATAAAATAGTAGAATTTAATAATACTACTGACAAAGATTTTGTCATAGGAACTTTAATTAAGAAAAATGTTGATAATAAGCAACAAGAATTATCTAAATATACAGTTGAAAAAACATTACAATACAGAAATTATCTAATAAATGATATCAAGAATGAAGAGCTACCTTTACAAAAGAAATTATCAAATATTCTTGGCTATGAAATTGAAATTGATGGTGAGGTAATAAATATAAATGATTATTTATTATCTAACTTAGAAGAAGATATAAAAACTAAAATAAATGATTTGGTTGATATACTCATTCAATCAAAATATGGGTCAATTACTTTTTATTATGATAACTTATTTAATCAGATTATAAAAGAATATAAAAGTATTGGAATTATCAATAAAGAAAAAGTTTCTTTATGTGCTGAAATCATGAATAATTATTATGATAGTGTAATTGGAATAGATAATTTCTTTAATATATAAAAATAAAAGAACTACTTTATTACACTTATTTTAGTTAAACTAGAATTAAATATACTATTTTTTGATAAAGCTGCATTAAAATATTAAATGTTTTTATGATTTGTGAAATTTGTTTGCATGTGGACAAAATATTTACTTTATTTTGATAATTATAATTTGTGTGATGAAATTTTATAGAGAATGGAGATAAATATAATGAATAATAATAGTTTATATCAAGCAGGAATTACATCAGTTGAAGAAGTTATGAAAGCCCCAGAAAAATTTATTATTCCTGAATGCCTTGAAGCGTGCAAAATATTATGGGATAAGGGAATAGACACTGTTCAATGTGGGAATTATGATGATCCGGTTGAAAATGGATTTTGGATTGAAATAGATGGTTTGTGCCTATCGGAAGAAAATAGAAATATTTTTAATTATTTGGCAAATAATGATAAAAGAGTTTCTTATCATGGCACGCAACATGCATTAACTTTAAAGGTTGCCAGAGGTCCCAATGCTTCTCAAGAATTGTGTTGCATCGCAAATTTATTTTCTCTACAAGATACAAATCACTTTGTAACAATTGAAACATTTTTAGATTCTTATAAGAGAACAGGTGGAGAATATTGTTTTGATGATTATGGTTATGGATATCAAAAAATTAATCCAAAGTATGAAAATGCTACACTAGAAGAAGCGTTAATTAAAAGAAATAAGCTTGAATTATACAATGAAGAAGAAGGAAGAATATATGATAGTGTACATGCTTTAGAAGTACATTTAAATTATTTAGAAAAAACTAATCATTATACAAAATAAGTTTTATTCTATTACTCCTTTTGAAAGTAATTTAGTAATATTATATAAAAAATAAAAGAATGCTTTCCTTACACTTATTTTGTTTTTGAATTTTGATTTTTAAGATTGTTTACTAATTCTTTTTAAAACAAAAAAACCAAAGTGCTAACGTTTTTGTGCGAAGTCTGTGATTTTGAAAATATTTATAAAATTGTTGGGATTTGTATTGATTAATCAAATTAAATTGAAAGTGTATTTTATATATGATTATTATTGTGTAAGTTAGATGAAGTGTTTTCTTGTGTTTGGGTTCTAAATTTCCTAAATTTAGAATTTAGATTTTATACTGTATTATCAAATTGATTAGTTAAATGGAATATTAATGATTTAAAAATTATTGTAAAAAGTGAGATTTTATATGATGAAAAAGACTCAAAGTATTAGCTTTGAGTCTTTCTTTTTTAAATGAATATTTCTTTACTATTCAAAATAAAATATGGACTTTCTTTAAAAAAATGTAAATGGATTTTTTAAAATTTTATGATAAACCTCTGATTGTTTATTATTTTCAACATATTTTGGTAACATATCAACATATATTTTTGAGGTTTCTACATTGATATGTAATAAAAGAACATGTAAGCGAAAAAAATCTCCCCCATAAGTATTAAAAAAGTAGCATTTCTGCTACTTAAATTTCTAAATGGCAGGGGATGAGAGAATCGAACTCCCAACAGTGGTTTTGGAGACCATTATTATACCATTTAACTAATCCCCTAAATGGACAAGTAAATTATAACATAAAATATTACTAATTATCAATAGATACTATGAAAAAAATATTAATGATGATATACTTTATTATATGTTAGAGGTAGTAATATGAAAGAAGTAAAAAAAATAGATAAAGAAGAACTAATTAATAAGTACTTATTAATATTTATGGTAGGGTGTTTAGCAGGCTGGATTTATGAAGAAATCTTTTATTTGATTTCAGATGGACATCTTTATAACCGCGGTTTTTTGTATGGCCCTTATCTACCAATTTACGGATATGGAGCGGTGCTAATATATTTCTTTTGTAATAGATATAAGCAAAAACCAGCATATGTTTTTTTAATTTCTTTTTTATTAACTGGAATATTTGAATATTTTTCAGGTTTTTTCTTGTATAAAATTTATCATATAAAATGGTGGGATTATACTGGTCTTTTCCTAAATTTAGACGGATATATTTGCCTTAGGTCACTTCTTTCATTTGCCCTAGCTGCCTTATTATTAATTTATTTTGCTGTTCCGTTAATTGAGAAAGTTATTAAGAAAATAGGTATTAAAAAAGTAAAATTAATAAATAAAATTTATTTTAGTATTTTTTTGTTAGATACAATTATTACTATGATTTTTAGATACTAGTTATACTTATTCTAAACTTGAATATTATTAATTAGGTGATTAAATGAAAGTGAAATTAGATATTCCTTATCCTGAAGTCAAGGTGGAAAAAGAAAATTTAGAGTATGCTGAAATATTAAGTGAAGATTATGCTGGTTTAAAAAGTGAGACAACAGCTATATTTTTATATTCTTATCAGAATTTTGAAAAGTTTAAAGAAAATAAAGAATTTGCTAAAATTATTGAGGAAATATCAGTAGTAGAAATGAGACATTTAGAAATGCTTGGCAAAACAATAAAGTTACTTGGCAAGAATCCTACTTTTGAAACCTGTGAAACTTTATGTAGAAATTGTGTTATGTGGAATGCTGGCACTTTAAAGTATCAAAATAATCTTAAAGATATGTTGAAACAAGATATTGAAGGAGAAAAAAATGCTATTACGACGTATAAACTTCATAGAGATATAATTGATGATAAATATATTAAGGAAATGCTATCTAGAATTATATTGGATGAAGAAAAACATTTAGAAATTTTTGAAACTTTATATAAATCAATAAATTAGTTTTATTTATAAATTAGTTATGATATAATAGGCTTAAGAATAAAGGGTGATAATATGGATAAAGATTTTGCTTTCTTAAAAGAAATAGCTATGAAATTAGCAAGGGATACTACAATTAGTGATTATGTAAGATATGGGCATGTAGCGTGTGCTTTAATGACGGATAAAGGAAACGTATATACAGGGGTTTCTATAAATGCAAAATGTGGAATAGGTTTTTGTGCAGAGCATGCTGCTATTGCAGATATGTTAAAAGCAGGAGAAACTAAGATTATTAAGTTGGTTTCAGCTAGTGATAAAGAAGTTGTACCACCTTGCGGAAGGTGCAGAGAATTTATTAGACAAATAAATAATGATAACTTTAATACAAGAGTATTGATTAATGGCTTTGAGGCAAAAACTATAAGAGAGTTATTACCTTATTCTTGGTCAATGGAAAAGCTTTAAAAAAATATGTAAAAAAGTGTATAAAAGTGAAATGCTACTAATTAATAGCATTTTTTTTTGTTAAAATATATATGGTGATTTAGTATGCTGGATATTGCTTTAACTATATTTAAAATAGATTATATTTTGTTTATTGCTATGATTCCAGCTATTATTTTGGGGATTTATATATATAAAAGAGATATTGTAGAAAAAGAGCCTGTTTCACTTTTAATTAAATTATTATTTTTTGGTGTTTTAGCTACAGGTGTTTCTCTTTTCTTTGAAAATATTTTTCAAAATTTGTTTTTAAAAAATGTTGGTAGCTATGATTTATTTGCAACTTTTATAAAATCATTTTTAATTATTGGTTTTACTGAAGAATTTATTAAATGGTTATTTGTTTACGTGTTAACCTGGAAAAATAAAAATTTTGATTATGTTTATGATGCCATAGTTTATAGTTCATTTGTTTCCATAGGTTTTGCAGCCATAGAAAACTTACTTGTTATTATACTTAATAATGCTAGTATTGCTGTAGCTATAAAAAGGGGCTTAATATCGGTTCCAGCCCATGTTTTCTTTGCTATTTTAGCAGGTTATTATTTAGGAAAGGCAAAAAAATATGAAAATAGAAATTGGAAGAAAAAAAGTAGGCAAAGCATTATTCTAAGTATTATTTTACCAATTATGGTACATGGATTATTTGACTTTATTTTATTTGTAGGAAATGAACTTTGTTTTATTTTGCTATTAGTATTAATAGTTTATTTATATATTTCTTCTTATTATAAGGTTAAAGAAACTTCTGGTGATAAACATAAAATAAAAAAAGTTAAATATTAATTTAACTTTTTAATTCATAATATTCTTCTAATGTTAGATTATTTTTCTTTAAATATTTAGCAAGCTCTGTACCAACAAATCTTAGGTGATAAGGTTCATAGTTGTGACCTGTTATCTTTTCTTTATTTTTGGGGTATCTTATTATAAAGCCATATAGGTATGCTATGTTTTCTAGATAAGAATATTCTTTACTATCATAATTACTATTTAAAGAAAATTTGTTGCTAGAAATTGTAAAATCAAAAGCTATTCCTAAGTTGTGCTCTGAAGCACCTTTTTTTTCTATATTATTTTGGGCGTAATCCTCACCCTTCTTAATTTTAAAATTCTTATAAACTATATCAGATAATTCTAGAGATGAGTAACCATTTACAATATTTATATAATAATTTCTTTCAGCTAAGTTTTCTTTTAATTTTTTATAATTTCTGTAAGTAATTTCTTCCAGTTTTATTCCGTCATATAAATTATCTTCTACGTTAACTAAATTATAATTTTTTAAAATTTTTTCATCAATAATATTAGCATTATTAACAATAACAACATATTTATCATTATAATTATTATTATAAGTTTTTAAACTACTTGAATATTTATTTAAAACAACAAAATTATCAAGATTAGTTTTATATGCATTTGCACTTAATTTTAAAGTTACTTGTTTTTGATAAAGGTTAAGAGTATATATAGAAGTAAAAATAATAAATAAGAAAAGTATGATAAATACGATTAATATTTTTTTACTTTTATTTTTAGGTTTCTTTGCTGCTTCTTTTAAAATTATTTTTTCAGCATCACTTTCAAATAAAAATTCTGTTTTGTCATAATTATTATTCATAATTCATCACTACCTTACCTTTAACAGTTTTATTATATCATAAGCTAAATAAAAAAAATAGCTATAAATTATTTGAGTTTCGGTATTTTACAAGAAATTTATATAAGATTATAATAGTTTTTAGGATTTTGATAAAATTTTTCAAAATCTTATTTTAAAATTTGGTA
>CASDZZ010000014.1 GCA_949285875.1 uncultured bacterium
ATTATTACAAATTAAACCGCCGTATACCGAACGGTACGTACGGTGGTGTGAGAGGGAAAAGTATTTACTATTTTAGTAAAAAGTTTTCTCTACTCGATTTTGGAAAGGAGAGATAAAAATGACTTTATTTGAAGAATTAAAATGGAGAGGCTTAATTAAAAATACGGCAGGTGATGATTTAGAGGATGTAATAAATGGTTGCAATGCAACTTTTTACTGGGGAACAGATCCTACTGCAGATAGTTTGCATATAGGACATTATTCTTCTTTAGTAACTGCTAAACGTTTAGCTAAAGCAGGACATCATCCTATTCTTCTAGTGGGAGGAGCAACTGGTCTTATAGGAGATCCTAGACCTACTGCTGAAAGGGAAATAATATCCAAAGAAGTTTTAAATAAAAACTTAAAAGGAATAAAAAAACAAGTTACCGAAGTGTTTGGCGGAGATGTTGAAGTAGTAAATAACTATGACTGGACTAAAGATATGAACATTTTAGATTTTCTAAGAGAAGTAGGAAAATATATAAATGTTAATTACATGTTAAATAAAGATATCATCGAAAGACGTTTAGAAAATGGGATAACTTTTGCAGAATTTGCTTATACATTAATTCAGGGAAATGATTTCTTGCACTTATATAAAGAAAAAAATTGTATTATGCAAGTTGAAGGTTCTGATCAGTGGGGTAATATTACTACAGGCTTAGAATTAATAAAGAAAAAACTTGGTAAGGACGCTTATGCGTTTACAATGCCATTAATTTTAGATGCTCAAGGTAATAAATTTGGAAAGTCAGAAGGAAATGCATTATGGTTGGATAAAAATAAAACTTCATCTTATGAATTATATCAGTATCTTTTAAATTCTGATGATAAAAAAGTAGAAGAGTATTTGAAAGTTTATACTTTTTTAACAAAAGAAGAAATAGAAGATATAATGAAAAAACATGAAGAAAAACCAGAGCTTAGAATTGCACAAAAAACATTAGCTAAAGAATTTATTACTGATTTAAGAGGGGAAGAAGAATACTTAAAAGCAGTAAAAATTAGTGAGGGTTTATTTAGTGGTAACGTTAAATCTTTAAGTAAGGAAGATATATTGGTTGGTTTTAAAGATGTTAAGTCATTTGAAATAAAAGAAGGTACAAAATTAATAGATGTTTTAATAGATAATGGTATTTGTACAAGTAAAAGAGAAGCTAGAGAATTTTTAAATGCTGGTTCTATTTCAATTAATGATGAAAAAGTAACTGATGAAAATATGGTAGTTAATAAAGATTTAGCTATTGAAAAAGAAGTTTTAGTAATAAAAAGGGGTAAAAAGAAAAATTATATAGGTTTAATTAAATAGGAGGAATTATGGTAGAATTTACTTATGTAATGTTAAAACCCGATGGAGTTAAGTTAGGATTATATGAAGAAGTAGAAAGAATTTTTGCAGAAAATGGGTTAACTATTGTTAAGCATAAATTAGATAATTTAAATGGTAATAAAGAATTGATAAGAGAGCATTATGCACATCTATTAGATAAATCTTTTTATCCAGATTTAGAAAACTTTATGATGTCTGGTGATATCATGCCAATGATTGTTATGGGAGAAAATGCAGTCGCTAAAGTAAGAGCTCTTATTGGACCCACAAACGTATTAAAGGCAAGAAATGAAGCTCCAGATTCTCTTAGGGCAAGGTTTGGTAACCCTGATTTTGGACCAGCTAATGTTATTCATGCATCAGACTCTAAAGAAAATGCGGTAGTAGAAATAAAAAGATTTTTTGGAATAACAATTACTCAGCCTGAAATGGTTGAAGAAGGGTCTAAATATGAAGATTCTGGGTATAGCAAGATTATGAAAGCCAGAAGAAAAATAAGAGAAAGCTGGAAATCAAGATAGAAATTTGGTATAATTATTTTACACAAATTATTAGAAAGGAGGAAAATTATGAGTAAAATTAAAATATTTGCTTTAGGTGGTCTTAATGAAGAAGGAAAAAATATGTACGTCGTTAAGGTAGATTCTGATATTTTTATTTTTGATGCGGGATTAAAATATGCTAGTGATAAACTTTTAGGAATTGATTACGTAATTCCAAATTTTGATTACATAAAAGAAAATATAAAAAATATAAAAGGTCTTTTTATTACTCATGGTCATGAGAAAAATATGGGTGCTGTTTGTGATATTGTTTCGGAAGTTCCTTCTCTTAAGGTTTTTGCAACGAAATTTACAGCAAATATATTAAAAAAAGAACTTGATGATTCTAACGTTAAGTTTAATAATTTAGTAGTTATTGACCCTCATAAAAAGATAAATTTTGGTAAGAATAGTATTTTTCCTGTTAGGCTAACGCATTCTATACCAGATAATGTTGGTTATGCTTTAAATACATTAGATGGAACAATTTTTTATACGGGAAACTATGTTTTTGATGCTACTATGTTAGGACCATATAAAGCTGATATAGGTAAACTTGCATATATAGGAAAACAGGGCGTTTTATGTTTACTAGGGGAGTCTATGTATGCTGATAAAATTGGTTATACTTCTCCAAAAAACCGTATTGATAAATTAATAAGAGATACGTTAAATAAAACTGAAAACAGAATAATAGTAAATGTTTTTACCGCTCATGTATCTAGAATTGAAGAACTATTTAAAGAAATAGCTAAAACAACCAGAAGAGTAGTTGTTATGGGACATAAACTTCAAGGCATTATTAATGATATATTAGCTAATAATTATGTTTCTTTTGATAAGGAAAGAATTGGTGATTTAAGTAACATTAATGATAAAGATGTTGTAATACTTATTTCTAATGAACGAGAAAAACCTTTTATGAATTTAAATAGAATTATAAATGGGTATGATAAGTTTGTAAAAATAAAAACAACTGATACAGTATTTTTTATGGAACCTATTAATGACTATAACGAAAAATTAGCTATTAAAGTTGTTGATGATATATCAAAAGTTGGAGCATCTGTTGTTACGATGTCTAGAAAAGATAATTTACTTCATCATGCTTCTAGTGAAGATATAATGCTTATGCTTGATTTAATGAATCCTAAGTATTATGTTCCGGTAGAAGGTGAATATAGACATATGGTTGCAAATGCTAAAAATGCTAGCCATGTTGGTATGAAAAAAGAAAATATATTGTTAAAACAAAATGGTGATGTGATAACTTTTGTTAATGGAAAACTAAAAGATACTCATGAAAAAGTTAAAACTGATGATATATTAATTGATGGTAATTCAAGTCAGGATGTTGGAGAATTAGTTCTTAAGGATAGAGAACTATTATCTGATAATGGTATTGTTATTATTTGTTCAACATTAGATAAAAAGACTAAAGAAATTTTAGCACCACCAGAAATTTTAACTAGGGGTTTTATTTATGTTAAAGAAAGTTCGGATTTAATCGAAGAAATAAAAAGAATTTCTTTAGAAGTTATTAATGAAAATATTAATAATAATTATGTTGAATATAACAATATAAAAATGGGTATAAGAGAAAAACTTAGTAAGTATTTATATGAACAAACTGAATGTAAACCTATGATTATTACTGTTATTCAAGAAGTTTAACGAAAAGTCAAGTTTAATATTTGACTTTTTTTTGTAAGATTGGTATTATTTAATTAGAAAGTAGGAGGCTGTAATTATATGGAAAATAAAGAAATCGTGAATTATTATGAAAAATATAATATTCGTTATGATGCGAGATTAGATGAAATAAGAGAACGTTTAACAAATTTACATTTTAATGCCATACCAAGAGAAAAAATTGAAATTGAAGAAGCATACAAGATACTTTGTGTAAAAAGAGAAGTACGTGAAAAATATGATGAAAGCTTGGGAATAAAAAGAAATAAGAAGAAAAAAGGTTTTTCTTTACAAAAAATTTCTATAAGGGGAAAAGCTTTAATTGCTGCAGCTATTTTAGCATTGGGGCTTTCAGCTTACAAAATTCACCAAGAATCTAAAATATCTGAAATAGAAATTCCTAGAGAAGCTTTAGAAGATGTAGTTGATGAATTAGAAAAAAATAACATTGAATTTAAAACAGCTGAAAATGGTAAGAAAATTATAGTAGATAAAAGTGATGAAGGAAAAGCAAGGTTATTGATAGTAGAAGAGCTTCAAGAAAAAACAGCGGAAGGGAAGTTTAATTTTAAATACAAAGTTGTTTTAGGAGATACTTTAAGTGCCCTAGAAGAACGCTTTATAGGGGCAAAGTGTATAAATAGTAATGCTAATATATATGAAGGTCAAGTTCTTGAGTTTCTAACTCCTGATAAAGAGTTAGCTGATGAAATGAACGATTATTATATGGATCAAATAGCACCTCTAGAAATTAAAGAAAGTAAAGTTTATGTTGTTAAACCAGGAGATACAGTTCCAGATATTGCGTCGGAGAATAAAATACCAACTGATATTTTGATTCAAGCTAATTCAAAAAAAATCGAAAATATTCATAAAGTTCAAGCAGGAGAAGAATTATTAATACCTGTGGTTTATACAATAGGTGGTGTCACTTATGAGTATGGACAAAAAGTAGAAGGAAAAACTTTGAATTAAAGTCATATAAAATATGACTTTTTTTATATGTTTAAACTTTTTTGCAATATTTTTATTTTTTATGCTATAATTACTAGGTGTAAAAAAAGAAGGTGTTATTTATGGAAATAAGAAATGTTGCTATTATAGCCCATGTTGACCATGGAAAAACTACGTTAGTTAATCAATTACTAGAACAATCAGATACATTAAGAGAAAACCAACAAATTCAAGATAGGGTTATGGATTCTAATGATATTGAAAGAGAAAGAGGAATTACAATCCTAGCAAAAACTACCGCAATCAATTATAAGAATTATAGAATAAATATATTGGATACTCCAGGACATGCTGATTTTGGTGGAGAAGTAGAAAGAATAATGCACATGGTAGATGGTGTATTATTGGTAGTAGATGCTTATGAAGGTACTATGCCACAAACTAGATTTGTTCTTAAAAAGGCTTTAGAAGCTGGTGTAAAACCAATTGTTGCAATAAATAAAGTTGATAAACCATCTACTAGAATACCAGAAGTGTTAGATGAAGTATTAGAGTTATTTATTGAATTAGGAGCAGATGATTCACAATTAGATTTTCCGGTAGTTTATGTATCAGCTTTAAACGGAACTTCTAGTTTAGAAGCTGACTTAACAACGCAAAAACATACGATGGATCCTGTTTTAGATATGATTGTTGATAATATTCCAAGTCCATCACGAGATGATAAGTCTCCTTTACAATTTCAACCTGCTTTATTAGATTATAATGATTATGTAGGAAGAATAGGAATTGGTAGGGTAGCTAGAGGAAGCGTAAAAGTAAATGAAAATGTATCATGTGTTAGGTTAGATGGAACAATTAAGCAATTTAGAATTCAAAAACTATTTGGTTTTTTAGGTTTAAAAAGGATTGAGATAGAAGAAGCTAAAGCTGGTGAAATTATTGCAATAGCAGGTCTTCCTGATATATCTGTTGGAGAAACAGTATGTACAGCAGGAAAGGAAGAAGCTTTAGAACCACTTAGAATAGATGAACCAACATTACAAATGACTTTCGGTGTTAATAATTCTCCTTTTGCAGGAAGAGAAGGAAAGTTTGTTACCGCAAGAAAATTAGAAGAAAGATTAATAAAAGAAACCCAAAAAGATGTTTCTTTAAGAGTAAGACAGAATGATACTGAAAGCTGGATTGTATCTGGACGTGGTGAATTACATTTATCAATATTAATAGAAAATATGAGAAGGGAAGGCTATGAACTTCAAGTATCAAAACCAGAAGTTATTGTTAAAGAAATAGATGGTATTAAGTGTGAGCCTTATGAAGATTTACAATTAGAGGTTCCAGAAGAAAACGTAGGTAGTGTTATTGAAGCTTTAGGAACAAGAGGAGCTATAATGGAAAGTATGACAAATGTTCAAAATCAGGTTAGACTAAATTATACTATTCCATCAAGAGGGTTAATCGGATTTATGACCGACTTTATGACAATGACCAAAGGTTATGGTATTATTAATCATACTTTTAAAGAATATATGCCGATGGCAGATGCTGTAGTAGGTGAAAGAAAACTTGGTGTTTTAGTTTCTATGGAAAATGGTAAAGCTTCAGCTTACGGATTAGGACAATTAGAAGACCGTGGTATTATGTTTATAGAACCTGGTTGTGAAGTATATGAAGGTATGATTGTAGGTGAAAATAATCGTGAAAATGATTTAGCTGTAAATGTTGTTAAACAAAAACAACAAACTAATACAAGAAGTGCTGGTAAAGATCATACAGTTGTTTTAAAAAGACCTAGAAAGTTATCTTTAGAAGTATGTTTGGATTACATAAATTCTGACGAACTAGTAGAAGTTACTCCAGAAAATTTTAGGATGAGAAAAAGAATTTTAAATACTGAAGAAAGAAAAAAATTTGATGCAAGACAAAAAAACTAATAATTAGATTTCCTAGTTATTAGTTTTTTTATTTACTAAAAATATATCTATTTGGTATACTTTAATATAGAATAAAGGTAAAGGAACAAAGTAGTTATGACAAAAAAATATAATATAATAATTATTTTTGCATTTTTATTAATTTTATCAGTAGGATTATCTAGTTTGTATAAGTATTATAAAACTATTGAAGGTAGAAATGAATTTATATTAGAAATCAAAGAAAAAACTTGTGCTGATAAGACATATATTGGTACGGAATATGAAGAATTGTGTATACAAGCTAATGATACAAAATTAATAGAAGAAGAAAACTGGAACTTTTTTGCTATTTTTAAAGGATTTTATAACGAAGGGGATGTTATTAGTTTATTTAATCTAAGTTTAATTATTCCCTTATTAATATTTGGAACAAGTCTTTTTTATGTTTGTTCATATTTAAAGAACAAAGTGATAGTAAATGAAATTACAAGAAAAAAATATAAAGATTGCATAAAAAAATTACTTATAAATGCTTATAAACCCACATTTATACTTCCTTTAATTACAATCATAGCTTTTTTAATAAGTGCTATTCTTTCCAAAAGTTTTGATTATAAGTACATAGAAAATAATTTGAGTATAGAAGTTGAACAATTCGGTAGTTTAGCAAAATATATTTTAATTTACACATTTGGTATGTTTGTTCATTCGGTTGTTTTTATAAATATTGGACTAATAATTTCAAGAAAATACCATAATTATTTTGTTTCGGTTGTCCTTTCTTTTCTAGCTTTTGTAGGATTGGAATGTATACTGGAATTATTGTTTGGTAGCATAATTATGGGAAGGATTTTTGATAATGGAAGTGGAATATTGATATTTACTATCATAAATTATGTTAATCCTAATTACAATGTTGGTTATTTCGTCGCTTTAATAGTTCCGCTAAGTATTGCAATATTATCGACAATTTTAGTATTATTGTTATATAAGAATAAAGAAAAATTAATTATTGATTGTGAAAAAAATGAAGTGGAGGAGGGAAAATAAATTTAAAAAAGTGCGTTTCGTGCACATTTTTATGCATTTCGCGACCAAAATAATCATATTTTTATATTTTTTGATATCATTAGCGTGTAATTATTTTGGTAGAAAGTTTATTTTATATAGATTGAAATGGAGGTATAAATATGGATTTTATAAAATATTCTTTAGTAATTCTTGGCGTAGCAATTTTATCAAGTGTTGCTATTACATCAGCTAGGGATGCAAAAATAGTTCCTGAGATAGGAGTTAATTATATTTTGAAAAAAAATAATGCGCAGTGGTCAAATTATCATACAAAGGAGACGGTTAGTAGCCAAAGATATTATAATGATGATACTTTTACAGTTTTGACTAACCCGTGCTCAACTTGCAAAATTGAAACCAAATTATATTTATCTGGTAGCCAAGTAGGGGGTACATTAATTACAACCAAAGGACAAACTAAAAATTTTGGGGATGTTTCATCTTATCTTGGTACATATAGATTATCTTTGAAAAGATACGATTATTCTCCTTTAGATACTCATCATTTTGGTTATTGGAAAATTAATGAGTAATTAAATAAAAAAATAAACTTTCTACATTTTATGTTTTAGAGGTGAAAAAATGACAAAAAGTACAAAACAAAATATTTTCATTATCATATCTTATTTAATTATTTTGTCGGTCGGTATTTATGGATTATTTGATTATTATAATAACCGCAATTTTGCGGAATCGCTTAGGGAAAAAATAAAACAGGAATACTGTTTGGATAATTCTTATGTTGGAACAGAATATGAAACTATTTGTAACTATGCTTATAATCCACCAGAAGAAGAAACAAAACATAATTTTTTTAATGTTTTTTATAGTTTTATAGATGGAGGAAAATATATATGTATTGCGGATTTAACTTTTATAATGATATTGTTTATTAATATACCAAGTTTATATTATGTATGTAGTTATTTAAAAAATAAAACTATTTTAAATGAGTTAACAAGAAGAAGTTATAAAGAATGCATGATTGATTTTTTTAAGAAAGCTTATAAACCCATCATAATATATCCTTTGATCTGTATAACTGGTATACTAATAGGTATGATTATTGCTAATTCATATAATACTGTTTATATTGATGAGATGGGACTATGGCCATATTATCTAATGAAAAATATTAGGGTATTTATTTTAGCTATTTTAATAAATGCTATAATTCCTTCAATTACTTTTGTTAATGTTGGACTTTGCTGTGCAAGAAAAAATCATAATTTATTCGCTGCAAATATTTTATCATTTTTATTTTATATAGCTTTGGATGTTTTTTTAGAACTAGTTTGTGGAAATCTTATAGCCGAAAAAATATTTCATGTTGAAGATGCTTTTCTTGCGTTTAATATTTTTAAAATTGTTAATAATGGTTATGCTGGCGGTTTCGTTCGTTCGTTAACGGTACCATTTATAGTAATGATTTTATCATTTGTTATGGTATTATTGTTATATAAGAATAAAGAAAAATTAATTATTGATTGTGAAAAAAATGAAGTGGAGGAAAATTAAAATGAAGATAGAAGTAAAAAATGTTTCAAAAAAATTTAAGGGAATAGAGGTTTTATCTAATTCAGATTTAACTTTTGAAAGTGGTAACATTTATGGTTTATATGGACGCAATGGCGCTGGTAAAAGTGTATTTTTAAAGCTAGTTTGTGGTTTTTATATTCCAAGTACGGGGGAAGTATTATTTGATGGAGTAGATTATAATAAAAAAATGATGTACCCACCAAATTTAAGAGCACTAATTGAAAAACCTAATTTTTTTCCTGATTTAAGTGGATTTGAAAATTTAAAAATGCTAGCTAGAATACAAAATAAAATTACTGACGAAGATATATTGAAAGCTTTTGAAATTGTAAATTTATTATCTGAAAAAGATAAAAAATATAGTAAGTATTCACTTGGAATGAAACAAAAACTTGGAATAGCACAAGTTATAATGGAAAATCCGGATATAATTATTTTAGATGAACCTTTTAATGGAATTGAGCATGATACAGTAAAAAAATTGATTAATTATTTACTTGAAGAGAAGAAGAAGGGTAAATTAATCATATTAAGTACCCATATTGAAGAAGATTTAAAAAAACTTGCTGATAAAATTTATTATTTTGATTCTGGAAAAATTAGTGATAAAGGTTTTTTAGATGAAAAATAGTATACATTTAAATATAATTAAGAATCGTTATCAACTAAAGAATAAGTTAGCAGTTTTTCTTTTACTTGTTATGGGAGTAGCTATGGGCTGTTGTTCATTAATATTCTTTTTTAACTTTTGGGATAGGATGTATTATATATTGTGTTCTGACTTCTATAATTGTTTCTTAATTTTAGCTATTGGCATTAATTCTATTTATGTTAAAGATGAGTTGCTAAAATCTTATAATTTTGTAAGTAGGTATGGTGATTATAAGAATCTTATTAAAAATTCCATAAAAAGTTTAAAGTTAGGAGTAATCTTTTTATGTTTTATATCCTTTATATTAGTTTTAGCTGGTTGCTTTTTAACCTATAACGGAAGTTTTGCTGTTTCTAAGCATGAGTATTACAATATCGATGTTACTTATTATTTAATATATTATATAATAAGAAATTTAATTATTTTGTATCTTCTTACTAAAGTTATTTTCTTATCTTCTTGTTTATTAAAAAATAAACTTGCCTTATTACTTCTTTTAATTGTTTCAGTTTTATTGTTAATTCCAAATCAATACCCATATTCTTTTATAGTTTCTTATACGGTATTTTTTACTGGGTATAATTTTTCTACAATTACGATGGATGTTATTTGGTCAATTGTTCATATATTATTTTTATTAGGCTTAGGAAGTATTTTGTATAAAATTACAGTTTCTAAAAAGAGGGATTTATTATGAAAAGAGAGCTTAATTCTTTATGGGTAAATTTAAAAAAACAATCTATTTGGTTTATAATACTTTTACTTTTATTAATTGCTGGTATATTAGCTTATGCTTTTAGCTATAAAGATCAAAATGTAGTATTAGCTCAGTACGTTACTTTAATTTGCATGCCAGGACAAAATAATTATTATACAACTACACAGCTTATAATAGTTTATAATATATTATTAATAGCATACTTTATTTATATTTACTTTACAAGTGAAATGGATTATGTATTTGAAAACGTAATTTTAAGAATTAAAGAAAAAAAGTGGCTTATTAGTAAGTTTGTCATTGGAACTTTATTTATAATTTTACTTAAGGCATTATTGTTTTTTATGATATATTATTTTTTTAAGGAAGATGTAGCATTTAAAATAAATTATTTAATAAATCCGATAGTTTATTTAGTTTTTACAGAGTTTCTAGTAATTACCATAATAAGTTTCTTTAAAAGAAAAAATTATTTTGCTTATGCTATTATCGCGGTAGTTTCTTACTATACTTTCTTTAACTACAACACGTGGTTTTTGTTAACTGCAACTTTACTATTAGCTATAATTAATTTCATATTTTTTAAATTTAAAAGATATTATAAAATTAATTATTAAAAAAATACCTTTAATGATATGAACCCCGTTTCTTGGACATAGAAACGAGGTTTTTATATGTCAAAATTAAGTTATGAAGATAAAATAAATATATATACTAAAAAGAAAAATGGAATATCAAGAAAAGTACTTTCAAGAGAATATAAAATAAATGAAACAAATATACAATATTTAGTAAGATTAATTGATAAGCATGGAATTAAAATTTTAAGAACTGATAATAATCGAAAATTTAATAAACTTAAAAAAGAAAGAATTATTAATAGAATTCTGTTAAATAATGAATCTCTTATATTTGTTGCAGTAGATGAGGGGCTATCCAGTCCAGGAATGTTATGTAATTGGATACGAGAATATAAAAATATGGGTTATAATATAGTTGAACGAAAACGAGGAAGGAGTCCAACTATGAATAAAAAAGAAATTAAACCTAAAAAGAATGAAACCATTGAAGAAAAGGTAAAAAGATTAGAAAAAGAAAATGAGTATTTGAAAGCAGAGATAGAATACTCAAAAAAATTGAGAGCCGTTGTTCAAGCAAGGAAGAATCAACAACAGAAGAAAAAGTAAGTGTTGTAAGTGAACTTCGGCTAAGATATCCATTAATGATTCTTCTAAAAGTATCTGGTTTGGCTAAATCTGTATATTATTATACTTTATCTAAAATAGATAAAGATGATAAGAACAAAGAAGTAATTAATAAAATAAAAGAAATTTTTCTTAAACACAAAGAAAGATATGGTTATCGTAGAATCACATTAGAATTAAGAAATCAAGGTTATAATGTTAATCATAAGAAAGTATATAGAATAATGGTTAAATTAGGATTAAAACCATTAAAGAGAAATAAAAGAAAATATTCATCATATAAAGGTACAGTTGGTAAAGTTACAGATAATCTTATTAATAGAGATTTTGAAGCAGATTATCCAAACAAAAAATGGTATGCTGATGTTACAGAATTTAATCTCCGTGGAGAAAAATGTTACTTATCTCCAATACTAGACGGATATAATGGTGAAGTAATATCTTATAACACTTCTAAATCACCTAGTTTAGAACAAATAAATGATATGCTTAATAAAGCATTTGATAAAAACACTAATCTTGAAGGATTAATATTTCATTCGGATCAAGGATGGCAATATCAACACTATTCTTATCAACAAAAATTAAAAAATCATGTAATTATTCAAAGTATGTCTAGAAAAGGAAATAGTATGGATAATGGGATGATGGAAAACTTTTTTGGAATACTTAAAACAGAAATGTTTTATGACCAAGAAGATAAATATAAAGATATAGATGATTTGATAAAAGCAATTGATGAGTATATTAATTATTATAATTATGATAGAATTAAAGTAAAATTAAAAGGACTGTCACCCGTAAATTACAGGTTACAATCCTCTAATTAGAAACTACTTACAAACTGTCCAACTTTTGGGGTTCAGTTCATAATGGTATTTTTTTTATTTGTTATTAATTTTTTAGACTCATTTAAAACACTATCAAATATTTGCATAGTAAACCTCTTTATTTTCTGAATAATACATCATAATTAATTTAATTTGTAAAATATATATGGTATAATTATATTGTTACAGGGTAGGTGGTATATATGAAAAAAATGAAAGTTATGGATGGTAATGAAGCTTGTAGTTACATTTCTTATTTATTTAGTGAGCTAGCGGGTATTTATCCAATTACGCCCGCTTCTACGATGGCAGAAAAAGTAGATGAATTATCTAGTAAGAAATTTAATAACTTATATGGATTTCCTTTGAAAGTAGTGGAAATGCAAAGCGAAGCGGGGGCAATTTCTCTTGTTCATGGAGCCCTTCAGGGCGGTACGCTTGCAACTACTTATACTGCTTCACAAGGATTACTTTTAATGATTCCAAGCATGTATAAAATAGCTGGAGAATGTTTACCTTGTGTTATAAATGTTGCCGCAAGAACAATAGCTACTCATGCTCTTAGTATCTTTGGTGACCACAGTGATATTTATGCGGTAAGACAAACAGGATTTAGCATGCTTGCTTCATCTAACGTACAAGATGTTATGAATTTAACAGCGGTTAGTTATCTTTCTTCTTTAAAAAATAGCATGCCTATTGTAAACTTTTTTGATGGTTTTAGAACAAGTCATGAACTAAAAAAGGTTGAGGTTTTAGATGGTGCTGATTTAAAAGCTTTAATTGATAGAAAAGCTTTAGATAACTTTAAAAAGAAAAGTTTATTAGCTAGTAAAGTTATTAGAGGAACTACCCAAAATGATGATATTTACTTTCAAAATTTAGAATCTAGAAATAAAATCTATGATAATATGCCTGATGTGGTTAATTATTATATGGGAGAAATTAATAAATTAACCGGTAAAGATTACAAACCATTTAATTACTATGGTGACTTAAATGCTACTAAAATAATTGTTGCTATGGGTTCAGTTTGTGATACAGTAAAAGAAGTTATTGATAATGAAGAAGGATTAGGGCTTGTTGAAGTTCATTTATATAGACCTTTTAGTAAAAAATATTTCTTTGATGTTGTTCCTAAAACAGTAGAAAAAATAGCTGTTTTAGATAAAACTAAGGAAGCTGGAAGTTGTGGTGAACCACTTTATTTAGATGTTTGCGGTATATATCAAAATGAAGAAAATGCTCCTAAAATAATTGGGGGGAGGTATGGTATTTCTAGTAAAAATACTGATGCAGCTTGCATAAAAGCAGTGTATGACTTTTTAGATTCTAAAGATGCTTTTAATGGCTTTATTGTTGGGATAGAAGATGATTTAACAAATAAGAGTATTCCGGTTCCTGAATACAGAATTAAGCATAAAGGTACAAGGCAAATGCTTATTTATGGTTATGGCTCTGATGGAATGGTTAGTGCATCAAAGGATATAATAACAGTTTTAGGAAATTATACTGATGCTTTCGTACAAGGATATTTTCAGTATGATTCTAAAAAATCTGGTGGGGTAACAATATCTCACTTAAGGGTGTCTAAAAATGAAATAAATAGTCCTTATTATGTTGATAGAGCTAATCTTTTGGTATGTACTAAAGATTCTTATTTAAAGAAGTACGATATGATAAGTAAGCTAAAAGAAAGTGGAACATTTATTTTGGTTACTTCGTTAAAAGACGAAGAATTAAATGACTTTTTACCATTTAACGTAAAAAAGCAAATTAAAGAAAAAAATATAAAAATGTATGTAATTGATGCTTACTTGCTAGCTAGAAAATGTAATATTCCTAATAAGGTTAGTACGATATTAGAAAGTGCAATTTTTAAAATTGGCGGTTTAGTAAATTATGATTTAATTATAGAAAAAGTAAAAGATCAGATTAAAAAGAAATTTGCCAAGAAAGGTAATGAGTTAGTTTTAAATAACTTAAAAGCAATAGAACTTGCTAAAGACTATTTAAGAACTGTTAATACTGATTTGTTTACATTAGAAGATGAAATTAAAGTAAATAATAATATTAATAATAAAATTTTAGAATATACGTCTCTTTTAAAAGGAGATTTACTTACGGTAAAAGATTTTTCATCTCATCTTGATGGTAGTTTTATGCCAAATACTAGTAAGTTAGAAAAAAGGGATATTGCTCCAATGCTTCCTTGTTGGGATAAAGAAAAATGTAAGCAGTGTAATATGTGCGCGTTAGCTTGTCCTCATGCGGTTATAAGGCCTTTTGTTCTTAATGAAGAAGAGGTTAGCAAGTATAACTTAGAAGGTAAGGTCGCTAATGTACCTGGCAGGGAAGGTTTATTTTACTATATGGCTGTATCTACGGAAGATTGTACGGGATGCGGTGTATGTTCAGCGGTTTGTCCGTTAAAAGAAAAAGCAATTGTTATGAAAGAAAAGGAAGATGTAGAAAAAATTGACGTAACAGAAATCTTTGAAAATGTTAAAAATAAGAATTTAATTTCTAAAGAAACGATTAAGGGGTCTCAGTTTGAAAAACCTTTGTTTGAATTTTCTGGTGCTTGTGCAGGATGCGGGCAGACTCCTTACGTTAAATTATTAACACAATTATTTGGAAAAAAATTGGTTATTGCTAACGCAACGGGTTGTTCTTCTATTTATGGAGGAAGTCATCCTTCAATGCCTTATAACATTTCTTGGGCTAATTCTTTATTTGAAGATAATGCTGAGTTTGGTATGGGGATTAAAGTAAGTGATGAGTTAATAAAAGAAAAGATAAAAAATATTTTTATAAACAGTAATTTAAGTGAAGAAAATAAAGTACTTGCTGATAATTGGATTAATAATGTTACTGAAGAAAATGCCGATAATTTAATATCTAATTTTGACTTTAGTGAAGCTATGCAAGTAGAAAGATTAAAGGAGTACTTGTACCCAAAAACATTATGGATTTTAGGCGGTGATGGTTGGGCTTACGACATTGGTTATGGCGGGCTAGATCATGTTTTAGCTAGCGGAGAAAATGTAAATATCCTTGTTTTAGATACTGAAGTTTATTCTAATACTGGTGGACAAAAGTCTAAATCAACAAGAAGTGGTGCGGTAGCTAAGTTTGCATCAAAAGGAAAAGAAGGACAAAAAAAGGATTTAGCTAGAATTGCTATGGCTTATGAAGGTGTATATGTTGCAAGTATTTCTTTAGGAGGAAACATGCAGCAAGCAATAAAGGCTTTTTGTGAAGCGGAAAAACATGATGGACCTTCACTTATCATTGCTTATTCTCCTTGTATTACGCATGGTATAAAGTCTGGTATGAAAAATAGTATGCTAGAAGAAAAACTTGCGGTTGAAAGTGGATACTGGCCATTATTTAGATATAATCCTTCAAAAGAAGAACTTTATTTAGATTATAAAAATCCGAATTTTGATAAATATGAAGAATTTTTAAATAATGAAAATAGGTATACTATGACTAAGTTGGTTGATGAAGAAAGAGCAAGAAAGCTTTTAGAAATTAACAAAGAAAGTGCAATAAAAAGATTTGAATATTACAAAAATAGAGCAATATAAATTATATTGCTCTATATTTATTTGAATCTTTATAAGGATTTTTTGGATCAATTCTATCAAAAAATAAAATTCCCTGTAAATGATCCATTTCATGTTGAACGCAAATAGATAAATCTTCTCTTAATCTCATCGTGAATTTATTTCCATCTATATCATAAGCTTCAATGGTTACCCTGGCATATCTAGGAATGATACCAGCAACATCTCTGTTAACGCTTAAACAGCCTTCGCCTTGTTCAACATATATTTTTTCAGCACTGTTACTAATTATTTTAGGATTAGCAAAGAAAAGTTCACGAAAAGAACCATCTTCTTGCTCATCAACGATGATAAACCATCTTTTTTGAATTCCTATTTGAATGGCTGATAATCCCCAACCAGCTCTTAAATTATATTTTTTTGCTAATTCATCTATTTGGCTATACCTTAGATTATCCATAGCTAGTTTAATGGTATTTTTTTCTTCATCACTTAAAGGAAATTTTACTTCCTTACTTATTAAACGTAATCTTTTATCTTTTTCATCTAATATTTTTAATTTTTTAAACATAATACACCTCAAGCAATGATATTCTACCATAAAAAAAGAGGAAAGTAAAACTTTCCTTAATCTCTACCGAACCATCTTGCGCCAATAACTATAACTAGCAAGATGAATAATACTAAAATAATAGCAGATCCATACCCGGTGTTGTTATAACCATAGTAAGGATAGTTATAACCTCCTCCGCAGCATGGTGAATTATATCCATAACTACCTTGGTATCCATAATAATACATATTAATATCCCTCCTTTGATATTATCTACTATAGTTTATTAAAAATGTAAATATTGTGTTATACCAAATACCTATGTAACAAAAAATAAAAAAATATGTTATTATAATTATGATGGTGATAATATGAAAAGAATATTTAATAAAGTTGATAAACCTCTTTTAATTTTAACTTTTATTAGCTTAATATTTGGTCTTATGATGGTTGGTAGTGCTTCTTCATTAAAAGCTTACATGACTCATGCTGATAGTTATTACTATTTTAAGAGACAATTACTTTTTATTATAGCTGGTTTAGTGGGGGGCTTTATTATTTTAAGGATACCTATACGTAGCTATAAAAAATTAATTTATCTAGGCATTATTGGGGTTATTGGTGGTCTTATTTACGTACTAGTAAGCGAAAAAGTCATGAACGGAATAAAGGGCTGGATGTTTATAGGTAGTTTTGGGGTGCAGCCCAGTGAATTTGCTAAAACTGTTTTAATTGTATATTTAGCTTTAGCTTATGAAAAACTCATGAAAATTAAAAATCTAAGTAATGTAAGAAAAGTCCTTCCGTTTGCGGTTGCTTTAATTTTTATCTTTTTGATTTTTCAGCAGCCTGATTTTGGTACGATGATGATTTTAGTTGGAATTACTGGAGTTATATTTTTGATAGTTCCTTTTGATAATAAAACAAAATTAGTTATGGTATCTTTTACTATAATTTCAGTTTTAATACTTGTTATAGTTATGCTTTTAACTGGAAAAGGTTTTAGTAGTGGTCAGAAGGGAAGATTTAATTTTACTAACCCATGTACAAGGTATAGAGAAGTTACTGGTTATCAGGTTTGTAATGGTTATATAGCTTTAAATAGTGGTGGTCTATTAGGAAATGGTTTTGGTAACAGTAAACAGAAATATTTATATTTGCCTGAAGCTCATACTGATTTTATTTTTCCAATAATAATAGAGGAGATGGGACTACTTGTTGGGATTGGCATAATAATTTCTTATTTTATAATGATATGGAGAATTTTATTAATTGGAAAGAAATCTTATAACTTACAAGGAACAATAATTTGCTATGGTGTTGCAGCTTATATAGCATTACATGTTATGGTAAACTTAGGTGGAGTTTTGGGAGTTATTCCTTTGACAGGTGTTCCTTTGCCGTTTTATTCTTATGGCGGTTCATTTATGATTAATTTACTTGTTTGTTTAGCTTTTGTCCAAAGAGTTTGCGTAGAAAATAAAATATTTGAACAGAAACATTTAGTTAGATAGCAACTTAATTAGTTGCTTTTTTTTGAGTGTTTTTATTTGAAACTGTCTAATAATTGGTTGAAAGGAGGTAAAATGTTATATATTTTAAAAAAATATTGGAAATATTTGTGCTTAATTTGTAGTATTATTATTGTATTTACGTTAGGTATATTCTTTTATCAAAATGATTCTAATAGTATAAATACCGAAAATGAGAAAAAATTATCAGAGATAAAAAAAGAGGATAAAACTGAAGAAAGTAAAAAGACTTTTTTTGTTGATGTTAAGGGTGCTGTTAATGCACCTGGTGTATATGAAATAGAAGAAGGAAAAAGAGTAATTGATGCTATAAATTTAGCAGGAGGATTAAAAAGCGAAGCGGATACTATTAATTTGAATTTAAGCAAGAAAGTAAAAGATGAAAATTACATAATAGTTTATACTAAGACGGAGATAGTTGAATTTAAAAAAAATAATTTGGAACCTAAAGAAATAGTTTGCGCTTCTTTTGAGTGTGTTTGTCCTGATACTAAAAATGATGCTTGTATAAGTAATGAATCTTCTTTAAAGCAAGAAGAAAGTAACAATGATAATAGGAAAGAAGAAAATAAGAAAGTATCAATTAATAATGCAACAAAAGAAGAACTTATGACCCTTTCTGGAATTGGAGAATCAAAAGCAGATGCTATTATAAAATATCGTAAAGAAAATAATGGCTTTAAAACTATAGATGAATTAAAAAATGTTTCTGGTATAGGGGAATCTACTTTTGAAAAAATAAAAAGTAATTTAACTCTATGATTAAAAAAATTAAAATATTGATGCTGATTTTTTGTGTTTTCTCTTTTTTTAAGTTTTTATATAATGAACTTAATTATAAAAATCCTTATGTTTCAAAAGAAGTTAGCATTGTAGCAAAAATTTCTAATATAAAAAAAGATAAAGAAAAAGTTACCTTAGATGTTAAAGGAAAAGAAAAATATAGGGTAACTTTTTTTGGAAAGATTGATTATCAACTTGGAGATACCATTTTAATTAAAGGAACGTTAAAATCAAATAAGGATAATACCGTGTTTAACTTATTTAATTATAATAAATATTTATTGTCTAAAAATATTTCAAAGACCATTTGGGCGACAGATATTAGCTTAGTAAAAAAAAATAATAACATGTTTTACAAGATTAAAAATAATATTATTAAATACATAGAAAATTTTAAAACAAAAGACTATTTGATGGCTTTTATTTTAGGGGATACAGGTTATATAAAAGAAAGTGTTAAAGATAATTTGAACTATATTGGTGTAAGTCATTTGTTAGCAATATCTGGAATGCATGTTGGAACAATTATTTTCTTACTTAATTTTTTGTTAAGTAAATTTAAGTATAAACAGTTTATCATAATACTTATTTTATTGTTTTTTGTATTTTTAACTAATTATTCTATATCTGTTTTAAGGTGTGTTTCGTTTATTATCTTAAATAAGATTAATACTAACTTTAATTTACGTATAAAACCTCATTATATTTTGTGTTTTCTTTGTTTTTTATTTCTTTTTATAAATCCTTTTTTAATTTATAATATTGGTTTTTTATTTTCTTTTGTAATAACTTTTTTTATAATTATCTCTAAAAATTTATTAATGAAATATAAAAATTATTTTGTTAAGTTATTAGTTATGTCAACAATTTGTTTTTTTGCTTCAATTCCAATACTAGCTAATTCGTTTTTTGAGATAAACTTTTTTTCTATACTATGTAACTTTATTGTTATACCGATAGTAACAGTTTTTCTATTTCCATTTTCTATACTTACCTTTTTGATTCCATTTTTTGATCCTTTATTATTATTTTTTGTACAAATTTTTGAAACTTTAATTTTTTATTTATCACAAATAAAGATATTAACGCTTACTACAGGGAAAATAAATTTTATTATATGCATAATATATTATTTAATTTTATATTTTTCCTTGGTTAAAAATTTCAAGTTTATAATTTTTCTTTTGGTTTTATTATTTTTAAATATTAACTTACGTTTTTTTATATTTTCTCCAGAAATTATTTTTTTTGATGTAGGACAAGGTGATTCAAGTTTGATAATATTACCTAAAGGAAAAGCTATTTTAGTTGATACAGGTGGAAATATCTTTAGTGATTCTTCTATAGCAAAAAATACACTTATTCCTTATTTAAAGTCTAGAGGAATTAAAAAAGTAGAATCTCTTGTTTTGACCCATGGAGATTATGATCATATGGGAGAAGCTATAAATTTGGTTAATGGTTTTGAAATAGAAAATGTAGTCTTTAATGTCGGGGAATATAATGATTTAGAATTAGAACTAATTAAAGAATTACGAAAGAGGAAAATAGCTTATTATCAAAATGTTCGAAACTTAAAGTTTGGCAAATATGAATTATATTTTTTAAATACAAAAAATTATAACAATGAAAATGATAATTCTAACGTTCTTTATTTTGAAATCAATAATTATAAGTTTTTATTTATGGGAGATTCTGGAATAAATAGAGAAAAAGATATCATAGATAAATATAATTTAGTGGGTATTGATTTTATTAAAATAGGGCATCATGGGTCAAACACTTCGTCTAGTAAATTTTTTATAGATAATCTTAAACCAAAAAATTGTTTAATATCGGTAGGTAAGAATAATAGGTATGGTCATCCTAAAGATAGTGTATTAGAAATTTTAGATAATTATTGTAGTATTTATAGAACAGATTTAAATGGAAGTATAAAAATAAGACTTAAAAGTAATAAATATCAGATTAAAACTATTAGTTAGTAAAGGAGAATTAAATGAATTATTATGATGAGATAAAAAATAATTTGTTAAATAATGAAGCTTATAAAACAGTTAAAGATTATAGTAAAATTAGAAATGATTTAAATACATATTATAAAGTTGGAAGACTATTAAGAAAAGCTGGAAATAAATATGGTGAAGGTGTAATAAAAGACTATTCAAAAAGATTAACTATTGAATTAGGTAAAGGATATACTCAAACACGATTAAGATATTATAGAAGATTTTATGATGTTTTTGAAAAATGTCCGACACTGTCGGACACTTTGTCATATTCTCATTATTGTGAAATTATTTGGCTGGATATTAATCAAATAAAATATTATGTTGAAATTGCTATTAAACAAAATCTAACTGTTAGACAATTAAGAACAAAAGTTAAAAATAATGAATATGAAAGATTGCCTAATGAAACTAAAAATAAAATAATAACAAATGATAAAATTGAAATAAAGGATTTAATACCTAATCCAATTATGATAAAAAATAAAGATAATTTAGAAATAATTAATGAAAAAATGCTTAAGAAATTAATACTTGAAAATATTGATAATTTTTTATTAGAATTAGGAAATAATTATTGTTATAAGGGTAATGAATACAAAATAAAATTAGGAGATAGATATAACTATATAGATTTACTTTTATACAACATAGAATTTAATTGCTATGTTGTAGTAGAACTTAAAGTGACTGAATTGAAAAAAGAACATATTGGCCAAATAGAAGTATATATGAATTATATAGATTCTAATTTGAAGAAGATAAATCAAGGTAAAACCATCGGAATTATTATTTGTAAGAAAGATAATAAGTATGTAATAGGATATAGAAGTGATGAAAGAATTATTTCAACAGAATATGAATTAGTATGATTGAAAAAATAATCCTATAAGAAAAATGATAGAAGACAGCAAGATGATTTTTTGTATAATTTATAAAATTTAAGAATTTAGTAAAAATATAATAGGATACTTGTTAAAGAATTTGATTTATTATATTATAGTGTGAGAGGTGATAATATGATAATCAAAAATAATTATAATGAATGTTTAACAAATTTTGCTTGTTCAATAAGAAAATATTTTGGGTTAGATTATAGTCATAACACTTTAGATTATATAGATAAAATTTTAGAGGATAGTAAACCTAAAAATGTAGTTACAATACTATGTGATGGCTTGGGTTCTAATATTATGGATAGATTTTTAGATAAGGATTCTTTTTTAATTCAAAATAGATTAAAAACAATTACAACAGTTTTTCCTGCAACAACTGTTGCTGCTACAACGTTTATAATGACGGGTCTTAATCCTGTTGAAACTGGGATGCTTGGTTGGGATATGTATTATAAGGATATAGATAAGACAATAACAACTTTTTTGAATTCAGAAAAAGGTGATTTTGATTACAAACCATTAGTTGAAGCAATTAATTATAATAAAAAACATATGAAAAGAAAAACGATTATGGATGATATTAATGAAGAAACAGCTAGTAAGGCATATACTTTGTTCCCATTTGGAGAAAATGCATATAAAGACTTAAATGATATGTATAAAATAATAGAAGAAAAATGTAATGAAGATGGAAAAAAATATATTTATGCTTATGATACGGAACCAGATCATTCTATGCATGAATATGGCTGTGATGCAGATAAAATAAAGGAAATAATTGAAGATATAAATTCTAGAATAGAATCTTTAAGCAAAAAAGTAAAGGATACAATTATATTTGTTGTTGCTGACCATGGCCACAAAAATGTTCAAAACATAGATTTAAATGACTATCCGGATGTTGTAGACTGTTTGAAAAGAAACACATCACTGGAACCAAGAGCTGTTAATTTTTTTATTAAAGATAATAAAAAAGAGCAGTTTAAAGTTTTATTTAATAAATATTTTCAAGATGATTTTTTGTATAATTTATAAAATTTAAGAATTTAGTAAAAATTAAATAAGTTTCTAATAATATAAAAAAAAGAATAAATTATTAAAATAAAGGTACACTAAAAATAGAAATTTATAATAAATTGTTTTATTAAAAAAATATGGTTAACAAACTAAGTTGCTAGCCATATATTATATTAGAACGCTGATGCATGTTAAGGCGTTTTTACATAGATTAAGAAGCTAACTATTTAGCTTCTTTTTTTTAAAGTTTTCGGTAAAGACCAATTGCTTTTCCTAAAATATGACAGTTTGGTAAAATTATTGGACTCATTGTATCATTTTCTGGTTGTAACCTTATATGATCACTTTCTTTATAAAATGTTTTAAGAGTAACTTCATTTTCCATGGTCATAGCAACAATTATATCTCCGTTTTTAGCTACATTTTGCCTTTGAACAATAACGATATCACCATCAAATATGCCAGCATTTATCATGCTTTCTCCACTTACTTTTAAAGTAAAAACTTCTTCTTTTGAAGGAATTAAATAAGCGGGTAAACTAAAATATTCATTAGGTGTTTCTATAGCTTCTATGGGAGAACCTGCTGTTATTTTTCCAAGTAGTGGAACTTCTACAACATTATCATTTAGATATTCATTATTACCAACAATTTCTAAAGATCTGTACTTAGAATTTGTTTTTTTAATATAACCTTTATTTTCCAAAGCAGAAATATGAGATTGGATTGTTGCTGGTGAATTTAATCCTAAAGCTTTTCCAATTTCTCTTACTGCTGGTGGGTAGCCATGCCCAGCTACATAACTCTTTATAAAATTCAAAACATCTTCTTGTCTTTTCGTTAATTTGTCCATAATTCCTCCCTTTTTATGTTTTAATTTTAGCATATAACCTTTACATTGTCAAACATTTGTTCTATAAAAATATTGACACATACAATTGTTCGTGTTATACTTTAGTTACAAATTATCTAGTTAGAAGGAGTTGATTTTATGAAATTTTTTAAAGATTATAAAGGAGTAGCTTTAATTTATTTATTTATAACTATTTTTAATGTCCTTTGGATTGTTAATTATGAAAAACCTATCGATAATGCCAAGGTACAAAAGGAAAGAAATGTTGTTTTAAATGCTTAATAATTTTATTGATAAAAACCTTTTTTTATCTTATAATACATATATAAGATAGGAAGGTTTTTTTATGAATGATGAAAAAGTAATTAATGCTATTAAAGCGTTATCTTTAGCTGAAATTTCTAAAGCAAAAAGTGGTCATCCTGGTATAGCTTTGGGAGCAACAACAATTTTATATACTCTTTATAAAAATCATATGAATATTGATGTGCTAGATGATAAATGGTTAAATAGAGATAGGTTTATTATGTCTGCTGGACATGGGTCTTCGCTTTTGTATGCTACTTTATATATGTCTGGTTTTGATCTTAATATTAAAGATTTGAAAAATTTTAGACAAATAGATTCTATTACACCAGGTCACCCAGAATATGGTATAACTAAAGGGGTTGATTGCTCTACTGGACCATTGGGTCAAGGATTAGCAACGGCGGTAGGAATTGCAGCAGCGGAAAGATATTTATCCACAAAGTTTAATGGCTTATTTAACCATAAAACGTATGTTTTATGTGGAGAAGGAGATTTAATGGAAGGAATTTCCTATGAATCTTGCTCTCTTGCTGGAAATCTAAAATTGGGTAATTTAATAGTTTTATATGATGCTAATAAAGTTACTTTGGATGGAAAAAGTGATCTTAGTTTTAGTGAAGATATTTTAAAACGTTTTGATGCTATGGGTTGGAATACGGATTTGGTTTTAGATGGAAATAATCATATTCTTATTGATATGGCTATTGCTAAAGCTAAAAAAAGAAATGATAGACCAAACTTTATAGAAATAAGAACTACTATAGGAAAAGATTCTTTATTAGAAGGAACAAACAAAGTACACGGCTCTCCTTTGACTAAAGAAGATATAAGACAGTTAAAAGATAAACTTAAATTAGATGAAGATTTATTTTCTAATATAAGTGGCTTTAGAAAAGAAATGGCTAATTTTATTAGATCAAGAGTTTCTCATGATAAAAAAATATGGGAAACAAAATATAATAACTTTTTAGATACTTGCTCTTTAGATACGAAAAGGTTTTTGTTATCTCTTAAAGAAGATAGAAGGTATGATGTTACAAAGTTATTTGCTGATACTCTATTTTCTGATGATGAATTAAGAAAAACTAATGAGAAAATTATTAATGTACTAGCTAACAGTTATCCAAGTTTTTTAGGGGGAAGTGCGGATTTATCTTCTTCTACGAAAACAAATCTAAGTAATTTTGAAATCTTTAATAGTACTAATTACGGTGGTAAGAATATTTATTTTGGAGTAAGAGAGCATGCTATGGGAGCTTTTATAAATGGGCTTTCATTAAGCGGGTTAAGGCCTTTTTGTTCAACATTTTTATCTTTTTCTGATTATTTAAAGCCAGCAATAAGAATGTCTGCATTAATGAATTTACCTTCTACTTATATATTTACACATGATTCTTTAATGATTGGAGAAGATGGACCAACCCATCAGCCTGTTGAACAACTAGCTATGCTAAGAAGCATTCCTAATCATTATGTTTATAGACCTTGTGATGCTAATGAAATTATAGGATGTTGGCAATCAATATTAAACAATGATAAACCTAGCTCACTAGTCCTTTCAAGGAGTAAGTGTAAGAATTTAGATTCTACAAGTGCCTTAAATGTAAAAAAAGGAGCATATATAGTAAGAAAAGAAAGAGGAAGGCTTTATGGTATAATAATTTCAACCGGAAGTGAAGTTGCGCTTTCACTAGAAATAGCAGACAAGCTTTCAAAAAAAGGCATGCAAATAAGAGTTATATCAATGCCTTGTATGGAACTTTTTGAAGAGCAAAAAGAAAAATATAAAGAAGAAATTTTGCCTATAGGCTATAAAACAATTGTTATAGAAAGAGCTTCTAAATTTGGATGGGAAAAGTATGTTTATAATGATAAATATATAATAAGTATGGATAGCTTCGGTGCTTCGGGGAAAACGGAAGATGTTTTGAAAAAATTCAAGTTGGATGATGAAAGTATTTTTAAAAGGGTAGAAAAACTGTTTAAATAACGGTTTTTTTGTGTTATTATATTATGCCGAGGAGGAATCTTGATGATTACTATAGAAGAAAAGATTATAAAAGTTCCATTGAGGGAATTTGGTTTTATAAATAAAAATTTAAAATTTATAACAAAAGATGAAGAGGTTATGTCAGGAGAATATGACGATATAGAATTTTTAAATAAAAAATTAGCGATTGTAAAAAGACCAATGTTTCCTTATTCTGAATTATTTTCTCTTTATGGAGTAAGTATTTTGCAAGAGTATGAAAAATATCTTTCTTTTGGAATAATTTCATTTGAAGATTATACCCAAAATAATTGTAAAGATGTATTTGTAGAGCCTTTACGATATGAATCTATTTTAAATGGTAATCTAAATACGGTTATAATTGGTATGGGAGACAAAAAAATTTTTAAATATTATGATCGAAAAGATTCTACTGACTTAAAAGAATTAACAAAGGTGTCATATGAGGATGCAGATCTCTTTGATAAAGAAATAAAAAATTTTGCAAAAGTTAGGTTAAATGGAAAAATTGGTTATTTACCTAGAACAACCAAAAAAAATGGAAACGTACTTTTTACGTATGAAGAAGCTAAGAAAATTGAAAGCTTTTTTAAAGAAAAAACACTAATAAAAAAATATGGAAAAGCAACTAAAAGAGATATTATTTCGACAACTTTTTTATAGGATTTAGTTTATCCTATAAAAGAGGTGTTTTTTTATGAGAGTATATTATCTATTTAAAATTAATGATTCTTTTTCTAATCTTTACTATAATAAAACTTTTTATTTATATAAGATGCTTGAACAAATTTCATTATCTAGTAAAAATGATTTTATTATTTCATATCGTTTGTTTGAACAAATGGCTCTTCCTTACAATAAGACAGAGGTAAATAGTAACCTATATAAAAACTTTGCTTTTAATGAAAATTATACTAAAATTTTAAATAAACATATACTGGATGATGGGGTAGAGAAAACTAAACTTACGGTATATAATACTTATATAAAAATCAAGTCTAATAAAAATATTTCTTCTTTTTTTAATGTGTTGTCAAATGAACAAAATATATTTGTTTGTGATTTTAATAATAAGGACTATTTTTGGTTAGATAAAGTTATTAATAAGAACTATAATAAGATAATTAGTTAATATTTATTATATTTTTTTTATTATAAAGATTGTTTTTAATAAT
>CASDZZ010000015.1 GCA_949285875.1 uncultured bacterium
TTTCACAATAAATGCAGTTTCTGGATTAGGTAATAAATGTCCTTTATCTTCTGGATCTCTCATATATCCAAAACTAGGTTCACTTCCAATAAATTTTCCAATTTCTTTTTTATTTCTTAAAATAGAACGAATTTTTTTAGAATTATCCCTACTAGTCATATCATTAAATACTGATTTAAAAGGTATCATTTCATTACCAACATTATTTAAAAAAGTATCAACTTGATCTAATACAGCAATATATCTAACTTTCTTTAAAAGAAAGTATTCATCTACATAATACCCACATGTTACATAATTTCTACCTAACCTAGATAAATCTTTGGTTATAACACAATTAATTCTACCTTTTTCTATATCATCAATTAATCTTTTAAATCCAGGTCTATCAAAATTAGTACCAGTAAATCCATCATCAATATATTCATCAACAAAAGTAAATTCATTTTGTTTTACAAAGCTCATTAATAAATTTCTTTGATTAATAATACTTTCACTTTCTGATTCATAACTTTTGTCAGAATCTGATTCAGATAATCTTATATATAATCCTACTCTATAATAACTAGGGTGCTGTAACACAGTGTTATACACGGCTTTTTCTCCTTTCTTTTGTATAACATTTAAAGCCTAGATTCAGTCTATCATTAATATAGATGTATAACGAATCTACGATTTTACTAAAACGCACATTATATATCGAATTATCAAATCATTAATAGTAGAATTATCATCTTTTTTAAAGGTTTCTTTAATATTAAACATATCTCACCTCTTAAAAAATCTTATGATAAATTCTTGCATATTATTTTAAAACCTCCTAATCTCTTTTACTTATATTCTTTTAATAATTTTTCTAATTCTTCTATTTCTTGTTTAGTTGCTTCTTCTTTTTTAATTAACTTTCCATTCCAATATTCATTACCTAATTTATCTTTATAATATATTTCATTTATCTTATTTTTATTATAATGATTAAAGTTAGGTTGAACACTGGTATTCAAGTTATCTTTAATATCTCGGATTTCTTTTTTTAATACTTGGTCAAGCGTAATTGTACGCTTTGAATTATTAGTACTTTCTTTTTCATATTTCAACTTTATATAACCTAAAGAGGAGAGATTGTTAATACATTTAGAAATTGTTTGTTTGCTATAGCCATAAACTTTCATAAAATAGCTATTATTTGCCCAACAATATCCTTTATTATTACACAAAGAAATTATGTGTATTAATAATAACTTTTCTAAAGATGATATTCTATTATCACTAAGAACTGATAATGGTATAATTGGTTTTATATATTCTTCCATAGTATCCTTATATAGAATTATAAATAAAATATATCTTTATAAAAGTGCACTTTTACATACTATTTTGCCTAGGTGTCTATATATTACAATAAATAAAAATAAAGTTTAATTGTACGAAATATGAAAGAAGAGTACCTAAACGTACTCCTATAAAATAATTTTCTATCTATCTTTATAAATATATATCATTCTTCAAGTAAATTTTCTAATTCACATTTAAAATTATCAAGCTTATCATCTTTTAAATATTGAAAAAATGCATCATAACTATTTGGGCTTAGAAAGTGAAATATATAATGTTGTTTTATATTATTTTTTTCTAAAAGGTAATTTAATCTATCGAAATGTTCATTTCCATATTTATATTTTGCTTTATTCTCAATACTATCATCACCATCATCTTTTATTTCAACAACAATTATATTTCTGACAGATTCAATATCTTTTACTATAAAGAAATCTGGATTAAAATTACTATTTTTTCTATGTGAATTTTTCATCCATGAATAATTTAGACTATAGAAACCTTTGTCCCTAGACTTAATCCAGCTATCTATATATTTAGAATTCTCCTTATCACATAATAATTTAACAAACGAGCGTTCGGGGTTACCCGTTGTAATCACAATGTTAACAGGTGTTTTAAAATCATATATATTTATTTCTTTTAATGCTTGTCGAGGTAAAGTTTCATCATTTATTATTTTTTGTAAAAGTTTTAAATTTTCATCATAAACCTCTTTAGAATACATATTTGAATAAAAAATGCTTGTATCTCTCCTTAAATTTGCAACATTTATACTTTCTGAATTCATATTTTTTGTATTTAATTCAAAATAATCTTTTTCTTCTGAAATATACTCAACAGTTTTACCATTTTGACGTAATAAAGTATTGAATGCTCTTAAAATATAATTCCTATTTTTTTCTGAAAGTTTATTATCTGTAATTCCTACATTTAGCATTGACTTTCTAATGATTTCTTCTATTGAAGATCTAGGAGGTAACTCATTCTTTGTATACAATTTATCATTTAATTTTAATGTTATCCCTTCCCATTCTCTTAAAGAAAATTCATCATATATTTTATCAATTACCTCATCAACTGAATAAGAATCGGCATCTATAAAATATTCCTCTTCTCTATCTTCATTATTAAGAATATTACTATATTCAACAGTTCTTTTATATTGCAATACTTGAGCCTCAAGTTTTATACCATCATTCATCATTCTGCTATAATCAAATACTTTTCTTTTTTTGTGCTCTTTTTCAACAAGATATTTATCGTAATTCAAATTGTATATTTTAAAATTAAATTTTTCCCTATCATTATTTTTTAAAATTTGGGAACTTAATTTATCGGTTAATTCCAACACTTGATCAACTAATGACTTAATATTTTTGCTCCATGATGCATGATTAAAAATGATAACTTTAGGCTGAGGACTTTTATATTCTTCTGGCAATCTTAAACCTCTACCTAAAACTTGAGATATAAGTAACTTTGAATTGAAAGCTCTATCTTCCCAAGGAACTATTTGAAAAACATTTTTAACATCCCAACCTTCTGTTAACATAGAGACAGAAATAATCCATTCTCTAGCATTTGATATATTATCCACTTCTCGTAGCTCTATAATATTATCTTTGTGCTCTTTTGTTGAAGTAACTACCAAAATTTTTTTCATCGCTTCTTCTACCGATATAGATTCTATAGAAGCAATATTTTCAGCTAATTTTTTTGCCACTAATTTTGCATTATCTATATCCCTAGTAACAATAATAGTTAATGGCTTAATTTTGTCATACATTAATTTATTACTTTTATGGTTTTGATATATTTTTAAAAATTTTTCTTTTTCTGATATTTCATCATCTTTTAAAACATATTCTATATTTTTGACAATTCGATCTTCTATAGCTTTATTTAAAGAATATCTATAAATAACATCTGAAAAATATTCATTTTCTATATATGCAGTACCAGTAACACCTAACATATACTTAAAATTATATTTTTCATTTAATAAAAAATCTTTCCATTTCTTATAATTTTTAATTTCAGCATTCCTGCCATCATGTCTATTAAAAATATGGTGAGCTTCATCATTCAAAATAAGAGTATCTATTCCTGTTCCATTAAAACTATCATCTATTGAAGATCCTGTATTCTCATATACAGCATGTATATTTTCAATACAAATATCACCAACTTTTACTGTACTATTTGCATCTATAATTCTTGGATTTTTTATATGAGCAGATTGTGGAATTAATTTTTTTAAATCAGGATCGGAAACCAATTCATTAAATTTATTACTTAATTCATATTCAATAGTCGTGGATGGACATAATATTAAAACTCTACTTACTATTCCTAATCCCAACATAATTTGTGCTATGGCATACAAAACATATGATTTACCAGTACCTGTAGCTAAATCTAATGATGCATATTTTTTATCTGGCAATTGTAAGTTTTTTAAAAATTTTTCAAAATCTTCATTATATTTTTCTTTTAAAACTTCATTATTTTCAAAATTTTTAAAAGCCAAACTTTTTAATGAATCACAATTTGAATCTAAAAAATAATATAGTGCATTATATATTGCTTGTTTTTGATAATCTCTATTTTGACACAACTTATCTATAAAAGCATCCCATTTATATAGATCGTATTTATTTGTATCATAATATTTATTAACTTTTAAAATCAAGTCATCAATATTATAATATTTTATATCATTACCTACCATAATTATCACCATTCACCACAAAAGATTCTTTGAATTCATTACCATATATATCTACATATATAATCATTATTTTTTCTCCTAATTCTTTTTTATTTAATGAAATAGAAATTTTGTTATCAGTAATTTCTAAATCATCTGAATAAAAAACTTCATCCAACTTAAAATTAATATCATCATACTTTTTATCAATAAATATTGCAGAAAGAGTTTCAAAATTGTTAAGAATTTTACCACTTTCATCCTTATAATAAAAGCTCTTAAATTCATTTAATTCTATAATTATTAAATCATTTTTACATATAATTTTACTATCCACCGTAGGTTGTTTTATAAAATGAAATCCTATAGCTTCATCTATATTATTTACACAATTTTTATTTTTAGGTTGAATTATCTTATGAAAAGGTATTTTATGTAATTCTTTTATTACATTATAAGGGATTTTTAAAAAATAATATCTAATATCGTCTATTTCATAGTAATCTTCAATAAAATCAAAACTATTAGCTGGAGCTACAATATAAATTCTGCCAGAATATTTATCAGATAAATTTGAATTAATGTTTTCTAGATAACTAATATCAATAATTGCATTTTTATATTTTATGTAATCCCATATTATTACCGGTTCATTTATTTTCAATCCATCAAAATGCAAACCATTAATTTTGTTATCTATTAATTTAATTTCAAACAAGTCAGATACAAATTCTAAATACTGATCTCTATCTAAATTCATTAATAAATTCAAATCATACATTCCCAACTGACATGTAATAAAATTTTTAGGTTTCTTTCCATATTTTAAGTTTTGATTATAAAGATCCTTACTATTTTCTATTTCTAGTATTCGTTTTTGAGTTGTATAGTATGATAATTTACCAATATCACATATAATCCATTTTCTTCCTAATTTTTCAGCTACGGCTGCTGTAGTTCCTGAACCTCCAAAAAAATCTAAAACTATATCTCCAGGATTTGTAGCTGATTTAATGATTCTTGCCAATAAGTTTTCATTTTTTTGTGTTGGATAGCTGGTCTTCTCACCAGAAAAACTCATTATTTGTATAGAGTCAAGAACATCTAATTGATTACAATTCCATGTGTCTTCAATCGGAACTCCTTTACCACTAGGCTTAGATCCATCTCTTCTAACATAATCATCTGGATAAGGAATGTATTCCTTATTAAAAATAAAATTATTAGGATTTTTAGTATAATATAATATCACATCATGATTTCGTATCCAATTTTTTGCAGTTGTTTTATACCCAGATACCCATCCAATTCTCCAAATTATTTCTCTTTGAAAGCAGTTACTTCCAAAAATTTCATCCATTATAACTTTAATATAATGCGACATTTTTTCATCTAAATGTATATAAATACTACCATCTTCTGCTAGCACTTCTTTTGCTACAATTAACCTTCTTCTTAAAAATTCTATAAATTCTGTTCCTTTTAATTTATCACTATATGCTTTTGCTCCTTTTGAATTTTTAAACTCAGATTCTGTTGCAAAAGGAGGATCTATATATATTAATTTCACTTTGCCTTTTACCTTGTTTTTTATAATAGGATCTTGATTTTCATTAATGGTTTTTAATAATTGCAAGTTATCTCCAAAACAAATTATATTTTTCCAATCATCATTTTCATTATATATATTTTCTTTGTCTATTTGTATTGGTAATGAGTATACCCCATCCTCAGAAGCCAGAATATCTTCCTTTTTCATTTTTCCACTATATGTTATCTCATATTCTTTATTTATTGTAGGAAATAAAATATATTTATAATCATCTGGAATATTTCTACCAGATAACAATATTTCTATTAATTCATTTCTTATTTTGTCATTCATTTATACCACCAGTTATATTATATCATACAATTAACAAATTTTTATTTTTTGTATTAAATTACCTACCAAATTTCAATTTTATAATAATTATAATTTATTAAGGGCTTGGGATAAATCCCACAAAAGAATTTCGTACGGAGTACAAATCCAGTGCTGGCTAGACAATAGAAATAATCCCATAAACAAAAACACTACCTATTTCAGATAGTGTTAATTTCTTTAATAATATCTTTTTAATCTTAATGGATTATTATTTACTATTTTTAAATTATATTTTATTCTTAATATTTCTTCTATTTTAGGTATTAATTTTTTAGTATCGCAGTTTAATTAAATACATCTTTTGCAGAATTAATATGATTATAAAGTGGAGAATCACACAAACATTTTCTACTATAACTATTTGCTATATAAAATGCTACTACATCAGGAATAATATAATTAATCATATACTTACTGAAACTATGATAAAAAAGGTAAATATTTTTGATTCCATTCTTTTTCTGTTATATCACACATAGATATACTCCTTTAATATAATTTCTTCAGCTCTATTTTTTATATTATTCATATTTTTTAATTTCTTCAGCTCTATTTTTTATATTATTCATATTTTTTATCCATAGTAATTGTTGATTGCATTTCATCTTTTCATTTATATTTTCTTTTTCAGCAAGTAACTTTACTAATCCATTTACTTTATGTTCTACTAATTCATCTATTTCATGTAAATATTTATTTAATTCATCATTCATAAGTAGTTTAATATATAAACTTTTCTTATTATTTTTAATATAATCTAATTTCAATAATCCATATTTTCTTATATTATATTGTTCTTTATTTTCTAATATCAAGTTAGGTAATAAATAATCACCTTTTCTAATGTAACTAATATTCATAACATTTCCTCATTTCTTTCTATATTTAGGCTTTAATTGTTATACATTTATTTGTTACACTTTGACCTTCGCCACCTCCCGCATTTAAGTGATTAGAAATAACTATATCATCACTACTGCTTATTTTAGGTTTAATGGCATTTATTCTTTCAGCAGGATTTAGCGTAGTATCAGAACTCCTAGAAATTGATACAGGAATACCTAAATCTTTAAATCTATCATACATATATTTAGATATTTTTAATGTGTAATCTTTTTCTATTATATCCCCATTAGAAGCACCTGGGTCTGTCCCTCCATGTCCAGCATCTACTATAACCATATTATCACTTCCTTCAAAGTATTTTATGATTATTACCTAACTTAGTGATTAAATAATATAAAAACAACAAAATTACATATAAAACATTTATAACATGGGTATATTATTTTTTTAATAATACTTTACAACAAAAATTTTGTTAAATAATAACAAAAAATGCAGATATTTTATATCTACATTTAAAATATTACTATTTATCGTTGGTCACTAGTTGTAGCACTGCTATTGCTAGCTTCTAAGGCAGTTAGTGGATCATATGGTTCCCCAGTTTTTGTACCTGAAAGTAGTGCAATATCTACCGCATTTTCTGGAATACCCCAAGAATTACCTGAAAATAGAAATATTGCTTGGTCAACCACATACCCTCTAGTATTATATACAACGTTATCTATGATAGTTCCAGTAGAATTAGGATTCAAATAGGCAGGTTGCCGTAACGTATGAAAAATATTGTTTCTAACTAATAAATTGGTAACATTACCTTGCGTAACAAAGCCTCTATTTACTACCCATGTTGAAGAATCTCCTTGCTGATTAGGACCATAAATCTGGCAATTTAAGATTTGATTTTCTTTTCCAGCAATCTGTATAAACTCAACAGGATAAGGTTTATCACTAGTGATGTTAAGTCCTTCAATAGTAATGTTATCATTAGCACACAAAAAAGGTACTACTGGTGCTTGAAGTAAAATTTTAGTTCCTGCCATTCCTTTAATTGTTAAACCAGGCACATTAATAACAATTTGTTGTGAAATAGGATAAATACCACTCAAAATATTTATTAATCCATTAGGAAGTACTACTTTTAAAGCTTGCTCAATCGTTTGAAAAGGTGCTTTTTGGCTTCCATCTCCTCCTGGTGCCGCTGTAGCTTCAACATACAAATTATAAGGATTGGGCTCGATACTTCCTGGTGACCCCGTTGGACCTATTGCACCTGTTGGTCCAGTCGGTCCTATTGCTCCCGTAGGGCCAGTCGGTCCAGTTAATCCTACGGTTCCTGGAAGCCCAGTAGGTCCTGGTACACAACATACTTGCATACAAGATCTAAAACGGTTGCTACCACAATCATTATTATTGTTACAATACATAACAAAAAAAACTCCATTAAAATTTCTAATATTATATTATATGAAGCTAAAATATATTAATTTCATATCATTTTAATGAAAGTTTTTTAAAGCTATTACTTAACTAAAAATAACAAAATTAACCAACTAAATGAATACTACTAGTGAAACTTGAATCATATGTCCAATTTATTAAATCAGTAGACTTTAGCTTAATCTTCAAAGTTGAAGAATCTCCTTGACTCAAAACCATAATAAACTGATTATCTTCCTTATCTAAGCTATCTATATTACTTATGTAGCTTGCTTCTTCTATTACTTTATATGCATATTCTATTTTTGTCCAATCTTTTCCTTTGTTTGAAGTTACGTACATAAAAGGAAAATTTTTTTCGTTCACATTATTTAATAAGACTATACCATTATTTTCATCATACATAATAAAATCTATTAAAGTTTTATTTGTGCAAATTTCAGGTAATTCCATAAATTTCCAATCTTTTCCACCATTAGTAGTTAGATAAGCTTTTTTTATTTCACCACTTCCCATAGTCCATTCAGTTCCCAAAGCAACATAACCAAAATTTTGATCAGTAAAGCCTACAATTCTATGAGTTATATCCTTATACATTTCATTACTTGAAATATCAAAACTCTTTTCAATCCAAGAAAAACCATTATCATTAGATATTTTTAATTTTGGTTCTTTACCGTAAAAATAAGCTATAGGAACTAGTTCGTTTTTTGAAATAAACCAACTTCCATTTTGAAGAGAAATATCTCTATAAAAATTCAATGTTTCTTTTACCATTTCTGGAGCTAAATCTGTTTTAATCAAATTATTACCATAATCCCTAGTAAATGATAATTGATTATTTCCATCTATATAATAATCTGTTTCCATCATATTATCACTTTTTTTAACATCACCATCCACGTTATCAAAAACATATTTATAAGTTTCATCAGCAACAACACTACTACCATCATTAAACATAATAACTAGATAAATTCCTTGCTTAACATTTCCGTCCTTACCCTTTTTATAATCTTCATACCTTAAAGGTTTTATTTCCTTATTATCTCTCATATCAAAAACACTACTATATTCTGAAAATTTGTAATTTGGGTAAAGAGAAACATTATAAAATTTCAGATTACTTAATTTTATTTATTTTGAAAAAGGAATTCTTTTTAAATTATTACTTAAATATTTTATATTCAAGCTTTTTGAATAATCTTCCTTTATCATGTTATTAACTTTACAATCACTTACACTTTTACAATTTTCCTTACTTTCATAAATATAATTCAAATTTTTATTTTTATAGCTATAGTTTCCTCTTCCTACATAATTATAATTATTATCAAAATAATTAATTGAAATATTAATACTTTTTATATTTCCTCTTTTATTCAAATCCACATTTAACCAAGTAATATTACTATTAAATTTATTTGTTTTATCAGTTTTTTTTATTATTTCTATAAATTCGTCTAACCCTTTTTTCTCTAGATTATATAACCCAAAAAACCCTAGTTCATAATGATTATCTCCTTCTTTTATAATATCCGGATGATAGTATTTAAATCAGTATAAATTACTACAAATAAGATTATGAAAATAAATAAGATTATAAAACCAATTTTCTTTATTTTATTTTTTAGTTCATTTTTCTTTTTCTTTTGATTTTGTTCTATCGTTAAAATAGCTTTATCTATTTCTTCTTGAACATTAATCTTTTTATTTTTTCCTCTTTCGCCACTTAATATTTCTGAAATATCTACATCTAATTCTTTTGCTAACTTTTCTAAAAGAGTAATATCTGGAAAGCTTAGAGCCATTTCCCACTTGCTTACTGCTTTATCTGTTAAAAAGAGTTTATCAGCAAGTTCATGTTGAGTTAATCCTTTCTCCTTTCTAAGTGATGCGATAAAATTACCAATTTTATTATTATCCATGAGCTTTCACCTCGCAATAATTATAACATATAAATTTAAATTAAAACTCGACTGTTAGTTTAGTTAAATATTCTTACTATATCTATATACATAAAAAACTACTTTTAAAAGTAGCTTTTTAATATTTTAATCTTTGGACCATATAAGGTTTCATAATTTACTTCTATAGATTTCTCATAGCTTGTTTCTCTAAAAGGAATGTTAACATCTTTATCAACATACATTTTACATATATCCATCAAATAATTATAATCAGAAACGAGCTTTTCTATACTAATAGGATTACCATGGTTTAAATTTTCATCCATGGAAGCTAAAAACTTTATATCAAATGATCTTATTTTATCTAATGGAATTTGATCTTGTACCAAACGTTCATTACCATAAAATATCCCACATCTTCTAGACTTTACATCTGAAGAAATCACAAACTCTGGACTTGTTTTATTTTCATATAACATCTCATGAGAGTAAAAATCACTGGTATCCTCATTTGAATCATATATCGAAACGTTATCTAATCCATTTATATGAGATTCACAATCACTTAAATTTCTTTTTTCTTCCTTGCTTAATTCTTTAATTCTTAATTCATCTTGTTTTTCTAAAGATAAAATTCCATGGTTGAGGATTTTTAAAACATGTTTAAAATCCGTAGAATGTCTATATCTAGTATCACCAACATTACAATTACCCGCTAAAGAATCATTTATCATTAGCGTTATATAAGTTAAAATATCATTTTTCTCCAAGTAAATTTTCCCCATAAAAAACAACTCCTTTTTATCTATTTAATTTTTTTACATAAACATTACTATTTTTGTTTAATGATTTTGTAAGTTTATAACAATCTTTTAAAATCATATATTCTTCATTAGTAGGAACTACAAATACCGGTATTTTAGAAGCCCGGGTAGTTATTATCCCACTATGTTGGTCCTTAAATTTTGCAATATTTTCATTAGCATTGTTATCTAATATTATTCCAGTTATATTAGAGATTTTTTCTATAACTCTCCTTCTTATGTTCATGTCATTTTCACCTACTCCAGCGGTGAAAACAATAGCATCAACATCACCTTTTAAATCATTATAATATTGTACGATATAGTTAGCTATTGAACTTACATACATTTCAAGAGCAAGTTTAGCTTTTTCATTACCTTCATTAGCTAATTTTTCAACATCCCTCAAATCACTCTTTCCGCAAATTCCAAACAAACCGCTTTCACTATTTAACTTTTCTGTAGCTTGTTCTACACTAAGACCAGACTCTTTACAAACATATTGCAAAATTGTAGGATCGATTGATCCACTCCTAGTACCCATCATTAAACCATCGGTAGGAGTTAATCCCATTGTAGTATCATAACTTAAACCATCTTTTATACATGTAATACTAGCTCCACTACCTATATGACAAGTAATTAAATTAACATCTTCTTTTGCAAAAAATTCTTGCATTTTCTCTGTAATATATTTATGACTCGTACCATGAAATCCATATTTTCTTACACCATACTTATTATACCATTCGATAGGAATTGAATATAAAAATTTTTCTTTAGGTATTGTTTGATGAAATGCAGTATCAAATACGGCAACTTGTAATGCATTCGGAAATTTTTCCTGCATACTTTTAATTCCTGCAATTTGACCCGGGTGATGAATTGGGCCTAACTTTGTCAAAGAAATTATATCATCCAATACCTTGTCATCTATAACCACAGATTCACTGTATTTTTCACCACCATGCAAAACTCTATGTCCTATACCTTTTATTTCATCAACAGAATTAATAAAATTATAAGTTAAAAGTTCACCTAGCATAACATCTACAGCAGCAGAATGATCCTTAATAAATTCTTTTTTCTCTATCTTTTTATCACCAATTTTCAAAGTAAAAAAACTATCTTCTTTACCTAATTTTTCAATATAACCATTAACAATTTCGGTAGCTTCATTTATATTTTCACCAACTTCATACAAAGAAAACTTTAAAGAAGAACTACCAGCATTAATAACTAAATATTTTCCATTCATAATATTACCCCCATAACTAAATTTTGGTTATTATGTTAGCATATTTTAAAAGAAAAATCAACAAAGCGTAAAACAAAAAATGAACAAATATGCAAATATTTGTTCACTTATAAAGATTATTTTAAAACACCCGGATTAGTTAAATAAACTTAATTATTTTTTGTTTCTAAATTTTATTATCGATTTTAAGTTAGGAAAAGAATTTGTTAACCTCCTCACCAACTTATAATTCTTCTCTATATATTTTTTTACTCTCTTTTTTATTTCAATCGTATTGTCACTTTTTTTACTGGAAACTACCATTTTTATTTTTGAGATAACGCTAAAAGAAATAACAAGATCTATACTAAATATAATTAGAAACACAAGAAAGACTGTATTTAATAATACGTTTGAAAAATCTATTAAAATGTTAGAAAAAAAAGGATTAACAATATAAACTACAAAACAGCCTAAAATACCAAAAGGTATTAATGTTTCTAAACAAATCCTTCCATTTATATTAAATTTTCTATCACTATAATCCCACCATCTAGCCTTAAAAATTTTCTCTAATAAATAGCTTGTTACATATTCTAAAACAGAGCATATTAAAATTGCCATTACAAATAAAACAAAAGGTTCCTGTTCATATTTTTTTAACAGCAAAATGATTAAAATCCCACCTATACCATATATGGGGCAATAAGGACCTATTAAAAATCCTCTATTTACTATTTTTTTATCTTTATACCACGTAAAAGCAACTTCTATAATCCATCCTAAAAAAGAATAAATTATAAATAACACAAAAAAACTCTGAATACTCATTATATCACCTGATATAATTATAACAAAAAAAGTTACTTTTTGTAACTTTTAATTAGTTTTACTTAATTTAATTTTAGTTATATATTCTTTGTCACCTCTATAATATGTAACTTCTACCGTATCTCCTATTGAATATTTATAAAGTTCATACTTGAATTCTGATACTGTAGTAATTTTCTCACCATTTATAGCGGTAACAATGTCACCTTTTTCCAATCCTGCTTCTTCAGCTGGATAACCACTGTTTACTTCCATTAAAACTATACCAGCATTTACATTTTTTGGCTTATCTATATTATATTTATAAAGAACATAATCATTAGTCATATCAATAATTTGTACCCCTACAACAGGTCTTTTGATCTCTTTACCTTGTTCTAACGCATCAATATATAACATAGCATCTTCAATTGGAATTGCAAACCCCATTCCTTCAACTTCTTCGTCAACCAATTTTAAAGAATTTATTCCTATTACATCTCCCGCCAAATTAACAAGAGGCCCACCGCTATTACCAGGACTTATAGCAGCATCTGTTTGCAATACTTTTACAATATAAGAATCAGTTTTATTACCAAAAATATCAGTTGATGTACTTGTTTCAATCAAGCGATCTTTTCCCGATAATATTCCTTTTGTAACAGTGCCAGAAAATTCAGAACCCATTGGAGATCCAACCGTAAAAACGGTATTTCCAATCTTAATATTTTCACTTTTTCCTATGCTAGCAACTTGAATAACATCTTTAACATCCATTCTTAAAACTGCTAAATCAGTATAATTATCAGTACCAAGAACAGTTAATTCAACTACCTTATTATTAGACAAAGTACCCTGAACTTTACTTCCTCCAGATACAACATGAGCGTTAGTAAGAACGTATCCATATTTATCATCCTTATCATAAACAAAACCTGTACCAGTACTAGCTACATCTCCATTAGCAGTTAAAACCTCAATACATAAAACAGAATCATATACTTTAGCGATTGCATCTTCTATAGCTTCTTCTGTAACCTTAGTTTCAGAAAATGTTCTGTTTTTAGTAACAACCGTTGGATTATTAACATTGTATAAATACATAGCTCCCGAACCAACCAAAAAGGCTAAAATAACAAATATAATGGTCTTAATTGGTCCCTTATTAATTTTCTTTTGTTTTTTAGTTGATAGATTTTGCTTTTTTTCTTCTTTTTCTTGCTCTTTTTCACTTGATACTTCTATCTTTTCCATAATATCAGCCTCCTTCGCTATAGTTCTGCAATTTCCTCCCAATTATCAGGAAATCCCATTTTATCTAATATTTTTTCTTGTGGAATAACTTCAACCCTACCATCAAGTAAATTAAGTTCATAGCTAACTTCATTTACAAAATCTCTAAAATCATTATCACCAAGCATGAACTTTAAAACTATAACAACTGCATATATATCATTTTTACCATATATATATTCATCATTAGTCATTGGTATATCAAGCATTCTATGATATTTTGTATCAGAAATTTCTTTTTGCGTACGATGATCATAAACAATATCCTCATGAGCACATAAATTTCTATAATTTGATAATAAAGCAATATATATACCTAGTGTCTCAACATCAAGATTATAGTATTCTGCAATAGTAAGTTTATCTTCTGGTTTCAAAATAGAATATAACTCATTAATCATACCAAAAGATAATAACTTAACAAGTATCCAAAGAGGCACATAACCATAATTACTTAAATAGTGAAGCGTTGCACTGTGCTGCCTACCATTAAGTTTTATTTGTCTTCTCATCTTGTTTAAAACATCGCTTACTTGCCTAAGTTTTTTTATATCCTGAGAAAAATTAGAAGCTTTTAAATAGTCTTTTTCTCTTATACCATACTTTCGTGATAATGTATAAGAAATAATTGATTTTAAATTATTTTCAACAATCAAAAAGTTTTTAAATAAAATATTTCTAAAATTTCTATCAAACTGAAAAACTGCATATAATTCTTCAAATGTAGTTCCTGATACGAATTCATTAGTTTTTTTACTTTTTAAAAAAAGATGTCTATAACCACTTATAAAGAAATAGTTTTCTCTTAACAAAAGACCTTTTACTTTATCTATATCGTTAATTACCAATCCCTTTTTCTTTAGTATTTCCACTTGTTCATCAAGTGTTTTAAATTCTTTAACCTTCACTAGTATCACCTATCATAAATTATACCATACATTTGCAAAATTTTTAGACATATATTAACAAATATATTGTTTTCCAGGGACAATATAATAATAATATTAAGGCTTGTATAAAATATGTCAAAAAAACAGTTTTTGTCAAGAAAAAAAGTTCAGCAAAAAACTGAACTTTCTTATTAACGTTTTGAAAATTGTGGAGCGCGACGAGCTTTCTTTAAACCATACTTTTTACGTTCTTTAATTCTAGCATCTCTAGTTACAAAACCAGCAGCCTTTAGAATTCTTCTAAATGAAGCTTCTGAACTTGGATCTGTATTTTGATCGTATTGAAGCAATGCTCTTGTTATACCTAAACGAATAGCACCAGTTTGACCAGAAAAACCACCACCATTAACTGTTACATCAATATCAAATTTATCACGAGTTTTAGTAGCTTCTAATGGTTGTGTTAAATCCATAACTAAAGTTTTAAAAGGAAGATATTCGTTAACATCTCTACCATTAATGGTAATTTTTCCTTTTCCTGAAGTCATTCTAACACGTGCAATTGAACGTTTACGACGACCTGTTCCAACGAATGTTTTTGCCATCTAATTTCCTCCTTAAATTTCTATAGTTTCTGGTTTTTGAGCTTGATGCTTATGATCAGAACCTTCATATACAAATAACTTTTTGTACATTTGACGTCCTAATCTTCCTTTTGGAAGCATTCCTTTTACTGCTCTTTCTACCATCTCTACTGGATAATTTTCACGCATAACTTTAGCAGTTCTTTCACGTAATCCACCAGTATATCTACTATGATTATAATAAATTTTTTGCTCTAACTTATTTCCAGTTAACGTTACTTCTTTTGCGTTAATAATGATTATGTTATCCCCGCAATCAACATGTGGAGTGTAAGTTGCTTTATGCTTACCTCTTAATAACACTGCTGCTTTAGAAGCTACCCTTCCTAGTGGCTTTCCTTTAGCATCAATAACATACCATTTACGCTCAATGTTGCTGGCATTTGCCATAAATGTTGTCATATTTATTTTCCTTTCCTTAATAAGTTTGTGTTCCCAATACAAACTTACGTGGGTTGTAAAATGTACCAATTTAAATTTTACTTTAAATCGGTACATTTGTCAACATTTTTTAATTACTTTTTTCTTCTGTAATTCTAAGTCTGATTTTTGTTATTTTTGATGAATATTTTATTCTTAAATCAGAGCCTTTTACTAAAATCGGAATTTCATGTTCTCCAACGCCTAAACCTTTTAAGTCAACGTATGCTTTTATAGTTGAAGCATCTAAAGAAGATAATACACTTTCAACGCCTTTAACATTAACCGTTACAATAGCACTATTTTGGCCTAAAGCTTGAACAACAAGCCCATCACCTAAGTTCTCATATTCTAGTCTCTTACCAGTAATTTCCTTTGATGTTTCTTCCCCTAACTCTACATTTACATTAACTGAAGTTTCACTCATAGCTCTAACTCCATTAGGTCTTGTAAGCGTAACAGAGAATTTCTTATCATCTTTTAAGTCAGCTACATCAACATAAACAGGAATATATGATATCTTATCAAGTTTAGCTGAATCTCCATATAAAGTCACTTTAGTAATATCCGTAGAAATGTTACTTATAGCTTTTCCAAATACTATCTTATCATAGTTTTCAGGAATAACTCTTATAGGCACTTCTTTTTGTGGAGAAGAAATTTTAACTGTCGCAGTAATTTCTCCAGGAACTATCTCAACATCTACTTTCTTTCCCATACTATCGTAAGCCACAAACTTAACACCTTTTAACTTTTGCTCGCCAACTTTTGGATCAACTAAATTCTTTAAGTCAATTAAAGCCTTTACTGAAGCAACTTCTTTTAAAGTGGCCTCGTTACCTTTTACATATACCTTATCCGTATCCAAAGTAACATCTTCTACCATTAATTTAGAATCAATTTTATCCTTATTTATAACTTCGTAATTTACCTCTTTTTCTTCTGATACTTTTTCAGAAATTACAATTGTTGCAACCGAAGGGTCAAGTTTATACTCCACCGTACTCAAAGATTTTTTATATTTTAAATTTACTTTATGAACACCAGGCCCAAGCCCTGTCAAATCAACCGTTATATCATTAGTAGGTAATTGCTTAGCTAAATATATATCTGATTTTCTACCAACCAAAGTTATATCAACAGTTTCTGGAAGTCCTTCAACAACATAAGCTTCTTCATTATATATTGCAGAAATTGGCTGGTCATATAAAACTTCAGCAGAAGTTTCTATCAAAGATGTAGAACGCATATCTGCTGCAAAAAATACAAACAAAGCCGCTATAAGAGAAACGATAATCAAACCTGACTTCTTTGATAATATTTTTTCAAAACTTCTTCCGTTTCCTTTAAATTTTTCAGTTATAGAAACAAAAAATTTTGTTATAGGAAGTACTATTTTTTTATCAATAAACCTTCCTATATTTCTAAAAAAACGTGAAATTGATTTAAAAAACTTATTCATCTACTTCTTCACCCTCTTTATCAGAATCTTCAGAAAATTCAGTTATTTTCTTAGGCTTTAGTTCTTCTAGAACCATTAATTTAGCTTCTTCTAAAGTCAAATTATAATTCAAGTTGCCATTTATCGCAATAGAAATTCTTCCTGTTTCTTCTGAAACTATTATTGCAATTGCATCAGATTCTTCACTAATTCCTATTGCAGCCCTATGTCTTGTACCTAATCTTTTGCTAAACTTCATATCAACTGTTGTTGGAAATATAGCTCCAGCACTTGTTATTTTATCCCCTTGAATTATAACTCCTCCATCATGAAGTGGATTATCAGGGAAAAATATAGCAACTAATAGTTCATTTGATATGTCAGCATATATTTTTTTGGAACGTTCTATATATTCAGCTAAAGAACTATCTCTTTCAATAACTATTAATGCTCCAATTCTGTGTTTTTTTAAATATTCTAGCGCAAGACCAATTTCATATACTATTTTTTCCCTTTCAGAAACAGTTAAAACCTTATGTCTTCCTAATAATTGTGATCTACCTAATTGTTCCAAAACTGTCCTAATCTCAGGTTGAAATATAATTATCAACGCCAAAGGTCCCCACATAATAACATATTCTAGCAATAAACCTATCGTTGTTAAATCAAATATCTCACTTATTATTTTTATTACAACTATAATTATTATTCCTTTAAAAAGCAAAGTGAATTTTACGTTATTTTTTATACTCTTTAATATAAAATATATGCCAAGCCAAACGATGCAAACATCAATTATATCTTTTAATATAGTTAAAATATTATCTAAACTCATATTTCCTCCTAAACAATATTTTTATATTCTATGCTAACTTATTATAACATAAGTTTTTATTTTTTTTAAAAAAAAATAAAAAAGATCCATAAAAAATTATGGACCTTAAAACATGTTATTTATATTTTCATCTGGAAAACTTTGTCCATTAAAAGGTTCTTGACTAAAAGGTTGACTGTTCATCTGACCATGCCCTTGAGTTAAAGAATTCTGACTTTGGGCACCCAAATTATTATTGCTCATAGGATTAGGAGCTACATTAAAACTACTTTGTTCAAAAACATTCATTGGTGCCTCATTAACATTTTGAGTAAAAGCCTGATTGTTAACAACATTTTGTTCTGGCATTATTGGTTCTAAAACATCATCTATTTTGTCAGAAATAACATTATTTGGAGCTTGATAATAATCATTTGAATTTTCTTTAATTTGATTAGCTTCTTGCGTATTAGAAGGCATAGAACTCAAGTCTCTACTTTCTTCATTAATATTATTCTTACTATCTTTTTTGTTAGAAGTAGAATATAAAAAAGAAAACTTACCAGATTTTTTAAAATAGCTATCAGCAAAAAAACCAACAACTACACAAACTATAAATAAAACTACCGCCAAAATAAAATACGGATTGCTTATTAAATCTAACATTTAATCACCTCTTATTATTCTAGTAATATATTATCAAAAATCTTTTAAAAAAACAAGTTTATAATCAATCTAAGTTTAAAGTAACTTCTGTTTTTAATTTATCTAATTGATCGGATTTATAAATTTCAGTTACTTTATACTCAACACTTTCATCCAAAACTGAGCCTTGAAATCTCTTTTCAAAAGCTTCTCTAATTTTTTCTTCTGAAGTAACACAATCTAAATTCAAAAAATAATCTTTAATCTGGTCATTAATTAAAGTTTCAGAAAACAATTCTTTTCTAGAATATATTGTTGCAACTACAGAAACGATTTCATTTGAATTATATTTTGTTTGTATCTCTAAATTGTTTTCATAATTATCATAGTCAAAATAAGTATTTTTTATAACAAAAATTTCATAACCATCTTGAGATATAGTTTCGTATTTGTCACATCTAAAGTTATCACAAAACTTAAAAACTTTATAAGAAATCTTAGAATATTTTTTATCTAAATATTTATTTACAGCATAACACCCAAGTGTATTAATTAAAATATAAACTGCAAAGAAAATATATGTAGCACGCTTTAAGATATCTTTATAACTTTCAAATAAATATTCCCTTTTTATAAGTATAATGCTAATAATTAAGCTAACAACAAAAACGATAACATTTATTATCAAAAAAGTATTTACAACATTTTGATAATAATTTAAAAATGTGTATAATAGTTTAAAAACAATCAAAGTTAATAAGACTAAAAAACTAGGTAAAAATAAAATATTAAAATTAGATGAAGTTCCAAACTTATTTTTCATAACAAAAAACCTCCTGTGAAATTATTATAACACTATATTACTTTTTTTGCTATTGAAGATTATAAATAATTATGGTATTATTGAATTGCCAAGGAGGTCTCATGACATTAGCAATGTTATGCAGTATAATTTTTTTCACAAGAATAGTAGACGTTTCTTTAGGAACCTTTGTTACAATTCTAACTATAAAGGATAAAAAAATAATAGCAACTATACTGGGGTTTATAGACGTTATTATATGGTTTGTAATTGTAAAAGAAGCTTTAAGTACAAATATAAAAAGTATTTGGTTAGCAATTTCTTATGCTGGTGGATATGCGATTGGGACGTTTGTAGGAACTTATCTATCAAACATTTTAATTAACGGAAAAATTTCAATTCAAGTAATTTTAAACGCTAAAGAAAATCAAGTTAATCAGATAAGGGATAACGGGTTTGCTGTCTCCCAAATAGAATGTACAGGAAAAGATAATTCAAAAAAAGAAATGCTATTTATAGAAGCTGATAAAAAACATTTAAAAAGTTTAAAGAGAATTATTAATGAAATAGATAACAAAGCTTTTATGGTTATTAATGAAACGAAATATGTTGAAAATGGTTTTTTCAAATAAGCAGTATGCCGCTTTAGTTTAATGGTAAAACAAGTCACTCGTAATGATTAGCTGTAGGTTCGATTCCTACAAGCGGCACCAGATTGATAGGAAACTCAAACTTTTCGAGTAGTAATAAATATTAACTAGAAGTACCGTTATTTTTAAAGATACTAATAAAAAAATATAAGTAAACTATTTTATAAAAGAAGAAATATTAAAAAAAGATACGACTACATCGATTAGTCGTATTATTTGCTTAACTAAATTTTTTATAATTTATAAAACACATTCGCATATTGACAAAATCAATTAGCGTGTGCAAAGGACTTGTCCTTTTGAAACCTAAAAAAATTTATAATAAATGTAAATATTTATAAATAGTATGTTATAATATGCAATTAACAAGGGAGGTTTCAAAATGAAATTTAAAAATATCAATGGAATTCAACATATTATTCTTGAAGAAAATGATAAAATAAGCATAACTGCAGAAGACTCTCATGGAGATATGACAATTGATGTAGAATGTCAAAATTATGGTTTAAATATTACTGGTAGTTCATCACTTATAAATAAAATTAGTGGTGATGGTATGATAGAAAAAGTATTTGTTCCGCCAGTTATATCATCAGAAGAAATTGTTGAAAAATGTGATAAATGGTTAGAAATGTTTAGGAAAGTTCATGACAAATTTAGACAATTAGTTTTAACGGATAGATATAGAAAACAAAATATTACTATGAACTTATCTTTTTGTGAATTTTTCTCTGTTTCAGACAAAAATGTAAAAGGAAGAAAAATAATTTAGATTTAGTACAAAATAGTACTGTAATACAAGAAGGTATGACAATAACAATTGATCAAAGTAATGACACAATTTATAAATATCTATTAGCAAATGTTTTAGATCATTATCTTTCGGTTAACTATGCTGGTTCTACAATAAAGAATATGGATTTAGACTGGAATCATACATTATATTCAAATGATAAAAAACAAGAAAATTCTAATGTGCCAATTTTTTGTGGATTGACTAGTTTATATGACTCAAATGAATATGCAAGTATTGCTACAAGCATAATAACCAATCATAATTTAGTTCAGTCTTCTGAACAAATAATTAATAATTTAAAAAAGGAAATTTATAATCAACAATTGAGTGAGCGTTTTAATACGGGCATTGCTCATTCTGATATACAATTTAAATATATAATGTCAGATTCAGATTCTAGAAAAGTACCTGTTTTTGAAAAAAGGAAAAATAATTAACATATACTAAAATTTAATACAATATATAATATGCAGTAGTTAGTTAATGATTTATTACTAACTATTTTTTTTGCCTTAGAAGTTGTTCTACTTCTTCCCTTAGGATACCATTTTATAATAATTTATATTAAATAATTAAAAGGATACTAGCTGTTAAGCTCAAGTATCCTTTATTTTTTCTCTTTATTTCTTTTATCCTGAATAATAGCCATTTCTTTTTCGGTAATTAAAGAAACATTATTTTCTTTTGCCCAGCTAACACAACCCTTTAAAACGGTATTTAAAAACACTCTAGGCACCTTAACTAATTTAAGACAAGCTTCATCGGTAAATTTAACTTCTGGATCTATTCTTGCTGCCGCATATTTAACAGTATCTAAACTAATTCCTTTACTTTTAGGAATTTTTTCTTTTCTAGCTCTTCTAGATTTAGTATACCAAAAATACTTACTATCCCTATAGCCATAGTCTACTGGAACATTAGGAAAATCGCTTGATTTAACACCATCTATAATTGCATCATAATGTTTAGGTTTAAGAAGAATATTATCTATTTTTAATATAAAATGTGCACCATGTTCACTGGTTATTCCATTAAAATCATGAAATGGTGAAAAATATTCTTCTTTTACCACGTCATTATCAGCACCATCTAAACTACTTATCCACGTACATTCAAATACTTGAAAGGCTTCTTTAATAACTTTTGGATATTTTTCAGTACTATCTTTAGAACGTTTTCCATCAACTAAAGTAAATAAACAATCTTTCATTTTTTCTTCCGTAGTTTCACCAGGATAACCTAAGCGAACAGCTTCCTTAAAGTATTTTCTGTTATCAGTTATAAAATTTATCGAGCACTTTTTAGTTCTCAAAATGTTTTTAGCCGTGTTAGAAGAATTTCTACAACATAACACCATTGCATAATAATCTTTACCTGCAATATAATAGGGAAAACATAACGAGTACGCTCCTAAATTAGTATTTCCTTTCTCATCCAAAGTTCCTATTAACGTTGTTGGCATAGGAAAAAAGCTTGAAGTTTGATAAAAATTATCCACAATTCTTATATTTTTAAAACCATTTATATTTTCTTCTTTATTCATAAAATCACCTATCCTTATATTTTTAATTATACTCTGATTTTATTATTAAGTAAAATAAAAACTCTAGAGTTATATATCTAGAGTTTATTTAACATCATTTTTCCAAAGTCCGTGTTTATTACAATAAGAATAAATTGTACTACCAGGTCTATAACTAAATTCTGCTTCTGCACTTTCTCCTGTTTTAAAATATACTATTTCTTCTTTGTTTTCTGAAACTAAGCATATCCACTCAATAAAGTGTTCTTCTTCCATAACATGATTAACCAAAACCTTTATTTTATCACCAATAACTTCATATGCTGGAACATGTTTTTCAAAAGAAGCATCAACAGAATTAGGTTTTAGTAAAACCATTTTATCACCACAGCAAGTAATACCACAGTCCTTGCAATTACAATCATTAAATACCTTAATAGTAGCCCCACACTTTAAACATTTTTTTATTATAAGTTCTTTATTCATATTTTACCTCCTACGATAATTATACAATATTTTTTAATAAATTATATACTAAATGTAGTTTCATCAATGAACTTATAGTCAGTTTTATATTTTAACTGTCTTACTAACCTAAATAACGCATCATCTTTTCCTTTAGCTTCTATCATAACATCAACATCAAAGTTTACTTTTTTTAATTCTAACGTAAAGTTTATAAAATCATCCTCATTAATATATTCATGATGTGCCCTAAAGTCTTTCTTCAGCTTACTTTTAGGACTGGAAAAGTGAACCTTAGGAACGTTATTATACCATGTTTTAAAAATACACGGCAAGTAATCTTCTATTTTTTCTCCTTCGTTATTACATACAAAATGATGATAATCTAACACCATTGGAACGTTTAATTTTTTGCAAAGTTCCAAAACATCTTTAATATTAAAAATTTTATCATCATTTTCTATTGCAACACATTTTCTTATGCAATAAGGTAACTTATTAAAATTATTAATAAACCTTGTAAGAGAAGCTTTTTTACCAAATTCACAGCTTCCTACATGCAAAATTAATAATGGATTTTTAATTTTTAAAGCATCAAGAACCTTATAATGATATTTTAAAATATTAATAGACTGCTCAACAACGTTTTTTTTAGTACTATTTAAAACAACATACTGATCTGGGTGCATATCTACCCTAACATTATACTTATTTATTAATTCTGCCACCTTGTTAAACGCAGTTAAATTAGGGTTAATATAATCATAAGAAACCTCTTTATGCGTTGCAAGTGGTATTAAATTAGAAGTTATTCTATAAAAATGAATATTATTTTTAATATTATAATACATAATTTTTCTAAGTGATTCCAAGTTATTTTTTATTTTATTAGTAAGTTTTTCCACAGGAAAACCTTCATTTTTAAAATTAGTATACGTAACCGTGGAAGACGGAGTTACATTATCTAAGGCTTTAGATATTGATACATAACCTAACCTTACAATCATTTTTATCACCAGTAATAGTATGGGTAGCTATTTAAAATATATTAAAAGAAAAAAACATCGATTTGATGTTTTAAGATTCAAAGAAATATTTATAAGCTTTGTAAGCTGAATATATATCAAACTTACTAGTAACTTCATATGGTGAATGCATTGATATAACCGGAACTCCGCAATCGATAACATCCATTCCTTTATCGGCTAAAATATAAGCGATTGTTCCGCCACCACCCAAATCAACTTTTCCAAGCTCTGAAACTTGGTACTTAACGTTATTACTTTCAAAGATTCCTCTTACTTTCGCAACAAATTCTGCGTTAGCATCAGATGCTCCAGATTTACCTCTTGAACCAGTATATTTGTTTAGCTCAACTCCGTAACCAATATAAGATGCATTATTCTTTTCTGATGCACTTTGATAGTTTGGATCTACGCCAGCACCTACATCAGCAGAAAGCATCATCGAATTACAATATACTTTATTGAGAATTCCAGGTCTATTTTCGTTTTTCTTATTTAAAATTTCATTTATAAAATAGTCAAACATTTCAGAACGCATTCCGGTGTTTCCCACACTACCTATTTCTTCTTTATCAGCAAATATAGCAACCATTGTTTTTCTACCTAATTTAGCATTTAATATAGCTTCTAAAGTGCCATAAGCACACACCCTATCATCTTGGCCATAGGCTGCTACCATACTTTTATCAAAACCTAAGTGTCTTGCTTTAAAGGCTGGAACTATTTCTAATTCAGAACTATAAAAATCTATTTCATTAATTCCATATTTTTCATTTAACAATTTAAGAATATTATCTTTAACTAGATTTTTACCATCGTTAGAAGGTATACTTCCTATTAAAACGTTTAAACTTTCTCCATCTATAGCTTCGCTTAATTTTTTGCTAGCTTGTTCTTGTGATAGGTGTGGTAACAAATCAGTAATAGTAAAAATAGGATCTCCATCATCTTCACCTATTACTATCTCAATTCTGGTTCCATCAGCTTTTACCACTACCCCGTGAAGTGCTAAAGGAATGGTAGTCCATTGATACTTTTTAATGCCACCATAGTAATGAGTTTTAAATAATGCTAGTTTAGCATCTTCATAAATTGGGCTAGGCTTTAAATCAAGTCTTGGAGAATCAATATGAGCCCCAACCACGTTAATTCCATTTGAAAGAGCTTCATCACCTATAACAGCTGCATAAACTGATTTATATCTGTTAACAAAATAAACTTTATCCCCTTTATTTAAATTAGAAATAACATTTATATCCTTAAATCCATTTTGATTTAACTTGCTAATTAAATAACTAGTAGCTTCTCTTTCAGTTTTACATCTATTTAAAAAATCTATATACCCTTCCGAAAAATCAAATATTTTGTTCTTTTCTTCAGGTGTAATATCTAACCACCCACATTTTTTTTCATTTCTAATATTTTCCATAAAATCCCTCCTATGTTATAATACCATTTTTTTTATTAATTATTTTATTAAATTAAAAAACTAGCTAATAAATTTAGCTATGAAATAACTTTCTTTGTTTTTACACTTTCTATTTTCTCACTTTGTTCTTCGGTATAACGCTGATAAAAAACAGCGCCAGCTTCATCTAATACACTTACTAACTCTATTGGCAATCCAATTCTAAAGTATCTACATAATCTCTCATAATTATTTTGCTTTAAAAGTATGTTATTATCAAAGTTTTCCACAAGAAAACCATAATCATTACAAAACCCCGATATATAATTGCCATTTGAATATATGTAATATGAATTAGGTAACAAACTATCAACCAAGTTAATAAATTCATTTATTTCTTCTGTAGTTAAAGTTTGTTTTTTTAAAGATATAAAAGCATTAGCAATAGCAACATTAATATCAACTTTTTTAGCCATCATAATCCTCCTGTTACCCTTATAATACCACTTATTATTCTTTTAAACAATAAAATTCTATCACGCTAAATTCTTGAAATAAACAAAATTCACAATATTTTTTAAACTTATCAAAATAATCTATTAATACATCTAATAAAAAATGTGATGTATTTTTTATTTATGTCTATTATTCTTTTCTTATAAATACTCGCTTTATACTTAGATATAATAGAATGGCTTATTCCTATTATTTTACCAACTTGTTTCTTTGACAGGCCTTGACTTAATAAAATGTCAATTTGAGATTTCTTTTCCTTATTTAATTGTGTATAATTCATATAGGAGCCTCCTTACCGGGATTTGGCTCCTTTATTGTATCAAAAAATCCGCACCTTCTGGTGCGGTTGAAATTTTAATTTAGGCTATTGTATTCCTGTATATAATTTCTCATAACAGATTCTATGTCATTTGGATATTTTAGCTTATAATATCCACTGCTTACTGGAGAATTTTTCTTAGCAAAATAAGTTCTATGATAGTAAGCAAACGTATCAGCAAACATTTCTAAAGGAGAACCATAATGAGATATTCTTAAAAATCCTTTTTTATCCTCATATTTGTTGAACATTTGAACAAATTCTTGCCTTGCAGAAAATTTAGCCTTTCCAGTTAATAAGGTAGAATAATGATCAAATGTATGTCCAATTTCATGAGTAATAACATCTATCCCGTCAAATTCACAATCTACATCTATATAATTTATATATCCAGAACTATGAGCCAAACCAACAGAAGAAGCATATTTACTATTTAATGTTTTATATGTGGATCTAGTTAAAAGATAAATTGTCCTAGTTGATTTTAATATATTAGAAGGCACATCTAATATATCATTTTTAGTTCTATTAGCTAAATTTGTAGGACAGCCCTTTTCTACATAAACCATAGTATCCCCCACCTTATAACTAGAAGCGATACCTTTTTTTAATCTAGACTCATCATTTATTAACTTTCTACTAGTAACTCTATATGTATAAGATACACTTGCCCCAGAAGAAGATGTTGCAGTTATAGTAGCAGTACCAGGTCCAATAGCATATAAAATATCTTTAAATACAACCATTACATTTTCGTTTGAGCTTTTTACTGTATATGTATCTGTTAATGGTGTAACTTTAATTTTAAGTCTTCCAAATTGACCAGCTGTGTCCCATACTTCTGTAAACCTATTCATACTAATTGAAGCTTTTTGTTTAACAATCGCATACAAAGTCATATTAGAAGATACACTAATCCTACTTCCTGATTTGTATGAAGCCGTGATTGCATTGGGATTAGAATCCCAACCTATAACTTCGTAACCATATGGAGCAGTTATGCTTGGCAAAGTTATATAACAACTACCAGAAACGGTAGTACAACTTGCATTTTGCTTGCTTATGCTCGAAGCCTTATTTTTATTAAATGTTACTGTTAAAGTTTTTGAAGAATTTGAGTTAGTTTTCTTTATAATTGCATAAAAGGTTTCATTTGAACTTATTTTAACATAATCACCTACTGAATATCTTGCTACGATTGCATTTTTATTAGTATCCCAACCTGCCACTTCATATCCATTTGGGGCGATTATACTAGGTAAAGTTACATAGCAACTACCAGTTGTAGTAGTACAACTTGCACTTTGTCTACCTATACTTGAAGCTTTATTTTTATTAAAGGAAGCAACCAAAGTTTTTGAAGAATTTGAAGGAGAAGAAGATTTTTTTACAATTGCATAGTAAGTTATATTATCTCCAGCTAATATTCTACTTCCAGGTTTATATATAGCCTCAGTAGCATTTTTATCAGTATTCCATCCTACCACCTCATAACCACTAGGAGCTGTTATTGTAGGAGCAGTAACAAAACATGAATACCCAACTGTAGTACATTCTTTTTTCACATCACTAATAGCTAATGCATTATTTTTATCAAATAGTGCTGTTCTTGTTTTTAAAAACAAATCTTTGTTAATTACAGAATAAGTTAGCGTAAAATAAACCATAACTTGTCTTTCACAAGAATCATCGCTATATATAGCCCATTTTCCAAAATTAAGATCTGAATCTAATTTTATAGTTCTTTTATCTACAAAATTATTTTGCATTCTTTCACAAGTGGATTCTTCCGCTTTAGTACCATTTTTATAAACCATCCATTTATAAAAATATGAATTTCCACCATAAGTATTGAATTTTCCTTCAAAATTTATTTCGGTATTATAATCCTGCACAAGATTATACGTACTAGCCTTATATGAAACAAAAGGAATAATACCCAGGCTTCCCTTTAACTTATCACTTCTAACTTTTAATAAAAGACTTATAACTATAACTAGTATAGTTAATAGTAATATTATAAATAAAATAATTTTTTTACGTTTATTTTCTTTTTTATCTTTATCTACTTTTTTATCCACCGTAAACACCTTCCTTTATCATACCTATATAATTAGAGTATCATTTAATGTATATACTGTCAATTATTTTATAAACAATTAATAAGATTTTACAAACAGATAATTATATGTTATACTGAATTTATAGTATAGAAAAGGAGTTAATAGTATGAGGGGAAAGTTTTTATTAGTTATAATAATTATATTAGTTCTTTTATTTGCATATAACGGATTTAATGGAAAAACTTTTTCAGAAAGTGATTTTGAAAAAGTTTTAGAAAATAATAATATTAATTTCGAAAAAATTGAAATTAAAAATTCTAAAAATGGAATAGAAAAAATGTTAAATTACTATTTTGATGATGAATCTGTATTAAATCTGTATGTTTTTGATAAAGATAGTGAGCTTTACAAAAAAGTAAAAAAGAACGAATATATAAGTGATTCTGAAATGGATAATAAAATCTTTTTAACAATAAATCAAAATTTAGGAATCTCTTTTGAAAATAACAGCATTTACAAAGGTATTATTATAGACGGATTTGAAAAAATGAAATAAATAAGAAAAAGAACAGTTCAATTTGAAACTGTTCTTTTAATAATATATTCTTAACTTTTAAACAAACCTTTTAACATAAACTTTACTAATGAAATTAATGTGAATTAAAATCTTATATTTCTTACATTTTTTGGACAAATTAAAATTCGAACTTTTTGTAGTTCGATTTTTCTATATTTATGGTGTTATTGGTGTAGTTACCCGCAACTTTTACATAAAGACAATTGATTTGAATTAATTTCTTTTAATATTTTACCTTCAAAAGAAAAAAGTAATAATATGTGCTGCTTAATTATCATTTTAACTTTTTAATATATTATTTTTTTCTTCCATAAATACTACGAGATTTAACTATATATGAATTCCTTGGTCTTTTTACGCTCGCAAAAGCATCAGTATAAATTGGTTCTTCACTTTCTGATACTATTTGTGTATCTACTAGTGATAAAATGCTTGTTTCCGTTTCAGAAGGCTTATTTATACTATTTGTTTTTAACTTATTATCTAAATATTCCTTTAAGCAAGATAATTTATATTGATATAATTTTATTTTATTATCTAATTTATGCTTATATGGACTAGTTGATTTTTCTTCAATTAGTTTAGAAATTTTATTATTCAAATCAATATATTCTTGTTCTATATCACTAACAGATTTACTATTTACATCATTAGCATTTATTAGCCAATCAGTACTAATTAAAGAATAAATTAAACTTTCATTTATAATTTTTTTTGTTATTGTTATATAATCATCATCACTATAAGTTTGTTTAGTTAAATTAAATCTTGCATATAAAGAAATTAGTTTTGAATCTTCTGAAAATATCATGTGTTTTATATCTTTAACTTGAATACTCACTTTTTTTATTGTCGATAGTGCTAATAATTTTTTTTGAGTATTTAGCCACATTATTTTTGCACTTTGCAATTTAAAATTTGGCATTTCTTTTTCTACGCATTTTCTTTGCTGTTTTAATTCAGTTATTATTATCATAAAAAACTCCTATTACATAAATATTATAGCATTGTTTATTTTTTTTACATTAATTTATTTACCATTAAATCTCTTTGTTAATTTTTTTGCAAAATCTTTATTTTCTCTATATTCTTCTCCTGTTTCTATAGATACAAGGGGAACAACAATATTATTTTCCCTCAACCAAGTTAATAAATCTAATAACAATTTATAATGTATATAATCATATTCAGTATAATCATATATCGGTTCTTCCATTCCAAAAAATGGGCCTGCTAATTTCACATAACACGTAGGAAAAGTAATCCCTATTAATTTATCTAAAGATACTTTATTTTTAAATAATATTTCATGCTCAATTGTTGCATATTGTCCTTTAACACACTCTTTTAATAATTCACTAGAAAACATTAGAGAAATGCTATTACTTACAAAATCAACGAAAGCATCTTCTGGCAAAGAAATATTAAAGTTTCTTAAATAATAGCCGAAATCTTTATCAAAATAGTAAACGTCTGAAGAACCAAACATATTATATGTTTCGCTTACATAATTTGTTTTATAACTTTTATGTCTGGAAAAAGATATTAGCTCATCATCACCACTAAAATGTGCATTGCTAAAATAAATACCATTTTTTATATTCATTTTTCGAAGTTCTTCTCTAGACAATATATAGTTTGTTTTAAATATACTCGATAATTTATTAAAAATTTCTTTACGTTCTAAAAATTCTTCATCAATTTGGTTATGTTTTTCTAACGAATAAAACCCATAAGATTTTACTGCATGGAATAATTTATCATCTAATTTTATAGCCATATAATCCTCCTCTTAAAAGTAAAATCTATTATATACTTTTTTATAAAAATTACAATTGTTTCTCTACATTTCTATATCAAAATCATTCTTTTCTTTACTATAAACATAGTCTTTGCTAAATTCATAAGTATCTTGTAAATCTTCTTAAATATTATCATCTATTTATTTTTATCATAAAAATCCTCTGCAAAGTACATATATTTATCTCTTTCTTTTAAGACATCACTTACCTTTATTTCTTCAGTTTCTATTGTTAATATATATAATCACTCTCACTTTCTTAAATAACAAAAAAACTAACATTTCTGTTAGTAATTTATTACTCTCGAATTTATAAAAAGTTCGAGTTTTCTATCAATCTGGTGCGTGAGTTATACACGTTTGGAAATTTCTTAAAAGATTAATTTCTATAACCATTATACTACATAATTTTCTAATTGGAACAAAAAAT
>CASDZZ010000016.1 GCA_949285875.1 uncultured bacterium
TAAATTACCAGTTTAATTTTTAACTTCCTTGGGGTAAGGGGAAGTCTGCCCTTTTTTAACTATTTTTATAAAATAAATTTTATTTTTGTTTTCAGACTAATCACCTAATTAAGATTATATCATAAAATAACTACTTAATAATAGTTCCCCTATTTTTTCCTAGCAAGCCATCCTTAAGATCATTTTTATTATTTATATTTATAACTATTATCGGAATATTATTATCCATGCACATGGTAGTTGATGTAGAATCCATTACCTTTAGTTTTTTATTTAAAACCTCTAAATAAGATAATTCCTCATATTTTATAGCTTTATCATCTCTTTTAGGATCTGAAGAATAAACTCCATCAACATTAGTAGCCTTTATCAAAGCGTCTGCATTTATTTCAGCTGCTTTTAACGCTGCTGCTGTATCCGTCGTGAAAAAAGGACTTCCAGTACCACATCCAAAAATAACAATTCTACCTTTTTCCAAATGTTTATGAGCTCTTCCCTTTATATAAAATTCCGCTATTTGCCTCATCTCTATAGTAGTTTGAACCCTACTATCTACGTTTAGTTGTCTAAACGTATCATTTAAAACAAGCGCATTCATCGTAGTAGCTAACATGCCAATATAATCAGCTGTTGCTCTATCAAATTCATCATTTTGCTTTCCACGCCAAAAATTTCCTCCACCAACTACAATTCCAATTTCAGCTCCTAAATCATAAACTTCTTTTATTTTTTTACATATGCTTAAAACAGTTTCATAGCATACGCCATTTTTCTTTTCACCTGCTAAAGCCTCTCCACTTAATTTAACTAAAATCCTTTTGTATTTTAACTTCATAATTTCCTCCTTTATTGCACAAAAAGACAGACAATTAATTTTTCTTTAATCATCTATCTTTTCTATTCTTATTACTTTATTACTTTCTAAATAATTTAACACCGTTTTTTTATCATTAAAAGGTATCTTTTTATTATCTTTAACAATCATTACTTCTTCATGCCCCTTACCTAAAATAAGCAAAACATCATTAGTATCAAGTAAATTTATTCCCTTTATGATAGCTTTTTTTCTATCAAGTTCTATCTCATAATTAGTATTTGTTATTCCTTTTAACATATCATCTACTATCTGGTTTGGATCTTCATTATGCAAATCATCATTAGTTATAATAGCAAAATCAGAAGAATCAGTAACAAGTTTGGTCATTATTGGTCTTTTGGTCCTATCCCTATCACCGGTACAACCAAATACGGTGTAAACTTTTCCGTCACAAACTTCTTTTACCGTACTAATAACATTTTGAATAGCATCAGGAGTGTGAGCATAATCTATTATAATACGATTATTTTTATACTCAACCATATCCATTCTTCCTGGAGGGCAATCAACATAATATAGATTATCTGCTATCTTTGAAAAAGAAAAACCAAGCTCTCTTAAGATTATTATTGCAACTAAAACATTATAAATATTATATTTTCCAATTAATTGTACTTTTATATTTTGCTTTACACCATCATTTATAAAAGTAAAATTACTTCCTAAAATACTCATTTGATAATCAGTTACTTTATAATCTCCACCAGTAAAACCATAAGTAATATTATTATTATAATCTAGCAAAAAGATATTTTTATTAGGGTCATCATAATTAACTATTGCTTTTCCACCCTCTTTTAATTGGTTAAATAACTTTTGTTTACATTTTGCATAATTTTCCATTGTTTTATGAATATTTAAATGATCTTGCGTAAGATTTGTAAAAACTGCAAATTCAAAAGGAATGTTTTCAAGTCTTCTATGAAGGAGTCCTTCACTTGAAGCTTCTATAACAGCATATCTATAGCCTTCATCATATGCTTTAATTAGCATATCATAAACTTCAGAAACTTCAGGGGTTGTATTAGAAAGATTACAAACTTTCCCTTCCATGTAAAAACCTATCGTTCCAATATAGCAACATTTTTGACCCATTTTTCTTAAAGCATCATAAATCAAATAAGCAGTTGTAGTTTTACCATTAGTACCTGTAAGGCCAATTATATGAATTTCTTCTAAAAATTTATTATAATTATTTTTTAAATAATCATTTAAGTATTCTCTTGAGTCTTTAACTATTTCATAGTCAACATCGTAACTACCTTCTTCAGCTATTATTTTTGAAGCACCATTTTCTATAGCTTTACCTATAAATGCATGACCATCTCCTACAATTCCTCTTAAAGCTACAAAAATATCGCCTTTTTTTACCTTTCTTGAATCTGTCTTTATATTTATCATAATACTCACCAACTTTTTTTGCTATTTACATTATATAATATATTTGAAAAACTAACAATAATCATTTATAATATTTTTGGTGATTTAAAGTGTATACCATAGAAAAAAATATTTCAAATGAAATAATTATTAATAAATCAAAATTTATTACATACCTATATAAAATAAATTCATTAGAAGAAATAAATATGTTATTAGAAAACATAAAAAGTAATTATAAGGATGCAACTCATCATTGCTATGCCTTTACTTTTAAGAACATAAAAAAAGCTAATGATGATGGAGAGCCCCTACATACCGCAGGACTTCCAATTTTAAACGTACTTGAAAATAAAAAACTGGATAATACTTTAGCTGTTGTCGTTAGGTACTTTGGTGGTATAAAATTAGGAGCTGGCGGACTTGTTAGAGCTTACACTAACGCTGTTACTGAAGCTTTAAATAAAACTAACATAATACCATTATTAGAAAAATTCAAATTAAGAATAGAATTTGATTATAGTAACATAAGTAAACTAAATTATTTATTAAGAAACTATAATATTACTTATAAAGAGTATGACAATAAAGTTATTTATGAATTTATTTATGAAGAAAATAATTATCCAGAAGAAATTGATAATTACATAGAAAAAAAGACTCACATAGTTTGAGTCTTTTTTTAACCTTCACATATGTTTTCAGAAGTAGAATCACTTCCACTAGCTTGTAACTCACAGCCACAATCATTATAAGTTTTTCCATCAACAGACAAAATATACTTAAGTTTTCCAGATGCATCATCTGTACATAATTTTATGTTAACGTCCAAATCTTTAAAGCTAGGATATTTTTTTTCATCAAAATCAACAAAATTTCCACTTTTTAAATCATTAACCGCTATTTTTGCATCTGTACTACTTGATAATTGATTTAATATTGTGGGATTTTCCGCAACATATTCTTTCGCACCTGTTAGAATGGCGCTAATAACGTTTATCCTATTTTTCTCATCTTGTTTTTTACTTATACTAACTATAGCGACTGTTGAGATTGATATTAAAATACCTAAAATAACGATAACAGCTAATAATTCTACTAAAGTAAAACCCTTCTTTTTCATTACTCATTCACCCAGCTTTCTAACTCATCTTCTGTCATAAAACCAGACCTTCTTTTAACTTCTTTTCCATTTTCAAAAATTATAAGTGTCGGTACCGAAAATATTTTGTATTCCGAAGATAAATTTGGAGCTCCGTCAACATCAATTTTTACAATATCTATTGCGCCTTTATTATTAAAACTCTCCATTACCATTCCAAGCATCTTACAAGGACCACACCAAGTCGCATAAAAATCAACCAAAACCTTTTTATCTTTTACATATTCTTTAAAATTTTCTTCTGTTAAATGTTTAATCATTTTTTCCCTCCTTATTTAATTTATAGGTTTCATTTCTAAAGATTCATCACCTTCATATGAAGGATAATCTTCATAAATTTCTTCTTCATTATTATTTTCTAATTCTTCCTCAAAATTCATATCATCATTATTTTCTTCTGAAGATTCATATTTGTATAATAAACCTTTATCATATAAGACTTCTACTTTTTCATCAGTAATAAATCCATTATTAATCATTTCATTTATAATTTTATTATCTAAATAACTTTTATCCATGCTAAATAAATTTTTATTATTTATAATTTCATTAACATATTTTTCACTATCATATAATGATTTATTATACTTTGAAATTATTGGAGTTTTATCCAAAAGACCTTTTACAAATTTTGAGTCGTTTATTTCTTCTATATTAAATATTGGTGATACCAAAACTAATAATATATTATAGGTAAAAAGAATTAGTAAAGGTCCACCTACTAAAGCTCCTAAGATTTTAGAAACAAAAGGAGTTTCTATCTCAGTTTCTACGATAACATCTTTTAATTTTGTTTTCATAATAATCATTTGGTAAATTCCTAAGAAAAGCAAAATTAATAAAGCATATATGATTAATTGATATATTATTAAATTTAAAGAATATAAACCTTCCTTATAGTTAAAAAAAGGTAAAAATTTATATAACATATTAGAAATTGGAGTCTTTAAAACGCTTGCTAAAAGCATTGCTACAAAAAGAGCTAAAAAATCTGTTATATTTTTTAAAATTCCTTTTATATAACCATAATATACTCCAACCGCAAAAATTATAATTAATAAAGCATCTATTATTTCCATCTATATCACCTACTCTTAACTTTATTATATATTATTTTAACATAAAAATGTATAGTTTTCTTAAAATTTTACAACAAAGTGTATAGTATATTTTAAATAAACCAAAATTATGTTAAAATTACTTTGTGGTGATTTAAATGGTAATTAGCTTTAAAATTAGTGATAATACTAAACAAAAAATGATTGAATACTATGAAGATAAAAAGAGAATAAAAACTCCTCCTTACGCTATTTTTCAGGCTGATGAAGGAGGTAGTGTTATAACTTTATATGAATCTGGAAAAGCTGTTTTTCAAGGAATTAGTGCAGATATTGATGCTAATATGTGGAGAGATATGGAAGCTCATTTAAATAATGGAAAAGGACCTGTTGAATCCAAGAAAAAAGAAAAAGAAAAAAAAGATGAAAAAGAGCTATATGAAGAAAGAAAAAAATATTATTACATTAATTCTATTGGATCTGATGAAGTTGGAACAGGAGACTATTTTGGACCAATTATTGTAACTGCCTCTTATGTTTCAAAAGATGACATAGCTTTCTTAGAAGAACTTGGAGTAAGAGATTCAAAAAAATTAACTGATACTAAGATAATGGAAATTGTACCAAAAATAATAAATAGAATTTCTTATGAATCAATTATTTACTCTAATGAAGAATATAATAATAATACGGATTTAAACATGAATAAAATTAAAGCTATTCTTCATAATAAAGCTTTGTTAAAACTGATGAAAAAAAGTAATTTTAATTATGAGAAAGTAGTAGTTGATCAGTTTTGTTACCCTAAAAATTATTTTTCATATCTTAAAAACGAAGAAAATGTGTTCAGAAAAATTGACTTTACTACAAAAGCAGAAGATAAATGTTTATCGGTTGCTTGCGGCTCTTTAATAAGTAGATATTTATTTATAAAGGAAATGAAAAAAATATCTGATATGGTAGGAAAAACGGTACCTAAAGGAGCTGGTGTTCTAGTTGATGAGTTTGGAAAAGATTTAGTTAAAAATAAAGGAAAAGATATTCTTAAAAAAATAGCTAAATTAAACTTTAAAAATACAAGCAAAATAATAAAGGACTAAATAGTCCTTTTTTTAATTTTTGGTCCAGCAAAAACACATCTTTTTATATCTTCTATCATATTATCATCTAAATTAGAATTATAAATAATAGATGACATAATAGTGTCTTCGTTTATCATATTAAGTTTGTGAAATAATGATAAATTTCTAAGAACCTTAGGTCTTGAAATAACTATTCCATTTATATCGTAAATAAGTCCATCTTCACTTCTATATTTTTCTAAGTTTTTATATTCTTCTAAAAAAATAATATCATTATCAATATCATTTCTTTTACGGTTTCTAATAATATCTTCATACTCTCTTTTTTCTTCTTCTAAAGGGAGAAAATATAAATCAAGATTCGCACTACTAACATAAAAATCTTCACCTAACAAAAATTTTTTGTTAACTCCAGTACCTTTATATATTGAAATATCTAAACTGTTACATAGTTTTAAACGCTTAATAAAATTATCAACTTCAACTTTATTTAAACTTACGTTATCAAGTAAATCAATTTCTAAACCATTTTCTAAAAGTACATCAAGTATGTCTAAATTATAAGAATCTATCAAATAAAAATAATTATTATGTCCTACCTTCTTATATTGGCTTAACATCTTATAGTTTGTTTTTAATTCATTATTTTCTAAAAGCAAAGATGTCTCATCATAAAATTCATAATCTAACGACATTCCTTGTTCTTTCATAAATAAACAATTATTATAAAAGTTAGAATCATTAAATAAAGATAAATTACCAAATAAAAACTTTTTACTTACAATTTTACTATTAATAAAATAAGCAAAATCTTTTATTTCTTTATAAGGTTTATAAATTAATATTCTAATAAGTTCTTTGCTTATAATATCTTCACCATCTATTTTTAAAGATGTCATATTAACTTCCAAATTTTTTACATTATCAGTTTCAGTTAAAATAATTTTTACTTCTCTACTAAGTTTATCATAATCTATATTAAACTTTCTAAATAAATTTTTAAAATATTTAGATTCTTTTATTTTTTCAAGTTCTTCTTTTTCGTCCAAAAGTAAACTTAATTTTTTTTCTTGGAAATATAGCATTTTTTCAAGAACTTGATTTGGTAACTTTACATCAATTTTAGTAAGTAAAACAAAATCTATTTTATCTAAATTACTAAGTCCAAAATCTTCACAATTTAAATAATCTTTAATTTTTTCGTATTTTTTTATTAAAGTTTGATTATCCTTAATCTTTTTTTCCTTTTTTGCAATAATTTCACTAATAACTTTATTAATATCTCTAATAATTTTTAGTAAGAAACTATAATATGCAAAGTCCTTTCTTAATATTTTTAAAAACCTTCTATTATTTAAAAAAGGATAAGTTTTAATCAAAGTTTCTAAATCTTTATTATAATTTTTTATATTATAAAAACTAATTAAGCAAGCAAAAACATAATCAATCGTTTTTAATATTCTTTTTTCATCCTCATCAAAAATACTATTAAGCATTTTATTTTTAAGAAGCTCATTATACAAATCATAAGAAAGTATTAATTGTTTTCTTTCATTTTGTTTAAATTCATCCAATTCTTCTTTTGTTTCAATATCTTTAGGAGTCTTATCTTTAAAAAATGATAAATAGCTATAAAAATTGCAAGAACAAATTTCTTCAACATAACCATCTTTATCTAAAACAGGTTTGATTGTATTAAGTAATCTTATAAATTTTTTTTGGTTAAATTGTTCCTTCAAGTTTTTAATTTGGTCAGTACTTATAAGCCCTACTTTTTCCCTTATTGTTTCTTCTCCTTGAAAATATAAATTAATTAATATAATATTTAACAGCATATCATCTATATTTAATTTTTCTAAATTCTCTTCTTTCAAATTTTTACCTATAGGTTTAAAAAAAGCTAGTATTTCATCATAACAAGAAAAATCATTTTCTTTCAGTAAGTTTACATACTCATCTATTTTTTTTAAAATATCCACTCTACTTCTCCTTTTTTAATAATTTTTTAATTTCATCAGAAATCTTATTTTCTGCATCAATAAATTCTTTGTTATCTAAATTACTAATAATTTCATCTTTGTTCAAACAAGCAATATTATATATATTTACTAAAAAATTAAAATAATAACTAGAATTTTTCACTTTTTTTACTAGGGCTCCCACCATTAAATAAACATTACCTTTTAAAGGTATAAAAAATATTCTTGTTTCATTATATTTAACTTCATACAGAGGTTCTTTAAATAAAGGGTTATTTAAATATTTTAAGTTTTTTAAATTTCCAGATAAAATAGATTCAAAAAGGTATAAAAATTCTCTATAAGATTCCATCGGCTCCCTCTTGAAGTCTTTTAAAATGACAACTTTGCCAGCCGCCGTTTTAGAATAAACAAGTGTAGGAGAATCCTTTTCTATATTTTGAGGTATTTCCTCACTTTCTAAATAAATTAAACTTTCTTTATATTTTCTAACTAACCCCATCATATCTTTTATTTTTAACAATTCATCTTTCAAATCATTTAACTCATCCTCAGATTTAGTCAATCTAATCTTTTCGTTTATAATTATAACTTTCCTTTGCATGGTAAGCATTAAGAAAGCATAAACATCATCAAATTCAGGACTATTTAATTGCGGCATAAAAATTTCTAAATCCTGAACCGACTCAGAACATTTTAAATATTCATAAAAATAAGATATATCTACAGACTTAACGTTTTTAATGCTATTTTTAGGGTTTGAAAGAATTTCATTTTTTTCTTTTTTCTCAGAACGAATTTCAGAATTCAAACTTTCTCTCATGGCCTTATTTCTAGCTTTAAGATCTTCTATTTTTTTTGAGTTAACTTTTATTTGTTTAATTAAATCATTATAATTTTCTTTTGACACACTATAAAACTCCTTTTACGTAGTTAATATATTATATATAAAAAACAAAATAAATCAATACAAGATTTATTTTGAATTTCCATGTTCAACCCTTTTCCATGTGACATTTTTACTAGTTAATGCCTTAATAGCGCATGGAACGTAGCTTAACATAAATATTGGATTATAAAATAAGACTTTAATCTTTGATTTTAGCTTTAAATTTATTTTATTACCTTCTAATAATAAAATTACAAATGTCATAACAAATAAAGCAAAATAAATCAACAAAAATAAAGTTAAAAATTCCATAAAATATTTTTTCCAAACAATGTTTTTTAAAAACAAATTATATAAGATAAAAAATACTAAAGATAAAAGCCATAAAACAAGACCAATAACCATAAAAATATAAGGTTTAATGCCAAAAGCTTCATCAATTTTAGAACCTTTATTATAATTACTAATCTTTAAAGACTTATAAATTTCTTTTTCATATTTTTTTCTAACGTCAAAATATCCTTTTATCCATCTAATACGTTGATTTAAAGTGTCTTTAAACCGAACTGGTTGTTCATCATAGAATATAGACTTCGTATTATAAAATGTTGTCAAGTTATTTAAAGTAGCATAACAACTCAATTCATAATCTTCTGTTAGTGTATGAAAAGGATAACCTCCCCACTTTTCTAACAAGTAACCTCTTATATAAAAACCAGTCCCGGAAAAAGTTATATTTCTATTCTTTTTATTTTTTTGCTCATTAAAAATTGTATTAACTAAAGAAAATGTAAGAGCTGAAGAAGCGGATACCACACTATCGTTACCATTTTTGCAATTTCTATATCCAGAAGCTAAATCGTATCCTTTATCATAAATTGGGATCATGTTTTTAATATAATTTTTATCAAGAATATTATCCGCGTCAAATATAAAATAAGCATCATAATGTTTATTATGAAGTAAAATATCTTTAACGGCCTCATCAAGAGCATATCCTTTACGTTGCAAATTTAATTTTTTTCTTATAAAAACACTAGCTCCATACTTTTTACTTATGTCATAAGTCGGATCATTTTTAGATTCGATAATAACATAAACATCACTCATTGGTATTTTATGAGTTTGATTTTTAATACTTTTCAAAAGACCTTCAATAACCTTAGATTCATATCTTGCTGGTATAAGTATACAAAAATTATAATCGCTATTAATTTTTTTAGGTAAGTTTTTATTCTTTCTAGATAAGAAAATTAATATTAATACAAAAATAATTCCAATAAAAATAAAAGATAAAGAAATAATTCTAAAATAAAACATCAGGAATCACTCTCTTTCATGTTAGCATAAAATCTTTTTAAATATTCATCTGTATAGTATTTATCAAAAAAATTCCCTACCGGAGTATAAGCCTTAATCCCTGCTCTTCTTAAGCTTTGTCTTATTAAAGCTCCCCAAGAAAGAAACATATTTATAGCTAAGAAAACAACTAATATATTAGTTAATAACTTACCTAAATTATACGGAATTTTTTCTATTAAATTAGAAAGAAAAGGATATATTTTCTTTACTGCTAAAAAACAAAGAGCTCCCCAAAAAAACATGTAAGGAATAGTGGTTCTTCCGCCTATGTTTAAAGGATATGAAGAATAATCCCAAGAAACTGTACCTATAAATTTTTCTTGTAAAAAACTGATTAAATATTCAAAACCACCACCAATTAATGCACCATATAAAAGAATTTCATACCATTTATATTGCTTTCTACCTAGAAAAAATACCATAAGAATAAATCCTGCTCCATAAATTGGACTTAAAGGGCCATAAATCAAACCTCTTCTTGATTCCCAAACAATACTTCCATCTTTAAAATAACAAACAAATAAATTTAGCAATTGCTCATAATAAGTCCCAAAAATAGAACCTATTATAAATATGAATAAAAGTTTTTCAAAACATATTCCTTTAGCAAAAATTGTTTTATCCCTCTTAAAATAATTTATTATTTTAACCCCTATTTTTTTTATACTGCCCATCATAGAAACCTCTTATTACATAAAATATGCCAAAAATGATAAAAATACGATTAATATTACAGAAGCTATACTACCATTTATTTTTTCAAACTTTGAACTTTTATATTTTATTCCTAATGCAGTTGATATAATCATACCGCCTATAAAACCACCTACATGGGCAAATATATTTATTCCAGGCACCATAAAACCTAACATTAAATTAACAATAATAACTGGTAAAATTTCTCTTCTTAAAGCTTCCCCCATAAAAGTTCTTTGGTTTAGGGCAAAATACAAAATAGCTCCCATAAGACCAAATATAGCTCCCGAAGCTCCTGCTGATATATTATTATCAGCCATAAGAATTAATGAAAGTAAATTACCAACTATACCACTATATAAAAATATTATTAAAGTTTTAATATGACCATAAAAATTTTCTGTTTGACCTCCAAGTAATTTAAGTGCCCAGGTATTCATAAAAAAATGAAATATACCTATGTGTAAAAATATACTCGTTACTAACCTAACAGGTGATCCATTTTTAACTAATGCTCCAAAATCAAATAATGTTTTTATATCCATAGAACCATTACCAAAGACATACATAGATACCATAGCTATAGTTATTATAACCATTAAAAAATTAGTTACCACGGGTTTTTTTGTTCTAAATAAATCATTTATTTTTTCACTTTGTTCAAAGTTTCTTTTCAAAATATCTGCGTTTATTTTTTCATACAAAGCAGCTCCCTCTTCACTAAATTTCAATTTTTGAGACATATCTGAAAAAAAGTTTTTAACATTTTCATTATCTTTCAAACTTTTTTCAGTTTTTACAGATACCATAAAATGATTTTTATTATTACTAATTTCTACATCTTCATTTAAATCTAAGTAAAAAGACATAACTTTCATTTTAAGAGTAAAAGTTTTTAATTTTATTTGTTTGGTTAGTCTATTTACCTTAAAATTATCAAAATCAAGTTGCTCTTTATTATGAATATAGTTCATGACTATTCTAACTATCCTAAACTCACTATCCATATTTTCAAGCCAAATTTCATTTTGAACCCCATGAACTATAACGGGATTATAATTCTTTTCGGTGATAAAGTAATGTAAAAGCTTCATTACCATTAAATCTTTTTTTTCTTTTGTTAGCATAAAATACTCCTATTCTTCCTTATATTTTTCTAATATTTCATAAAACTCTTTAGGTGCATCACAGGAAAAACTTACCCTTTTATTTGTTTTCGGATGAATAAATTCAATTGTTTTAGCATGAAGCATCTGACCAAAAGAAGTCACCTTTTTCTTATAGCCATAAACTGGATCATTAACTATAGGATGACCAATATAGTTCATATGAACCCTTATTTGATGTGTCCTTCCAGTTTCTAGTTTACACTCAATTAAAGTTGCATTTTTATATCTTTCTAAAACTCTAAAATGAGTGATTGCTTCTTTCGAATTAACATCCGTAACACACATTTTTTTTCTATCATTTAAATCTCTTCCGATAGGTGCATCTATCGTACCAGTATCATGGTTAATTTTACCTTGTACTAAAGCCAAATAAATTCTAGACAAAGACTTGTCTTTTAATTGCTTTGATAAAAATTCATGAGCTTTATCGTTTTTTGCAACAATAATAAGCCCACTAGTATCTTTATCTATTCTATGAACAATACCAGGTCTTAATATATCCTTTTTACTTAAACTTTCGGTATGTGCTAAAAGTCCATTTACAAGAGTTCCTGTATAATGACCAGCAGCCGGATGAACCACAAGACCAGAAGGTTTATTAATAACAATTACATCATCATCTTCATATATAATGTCAAGAGGCATCTCTTCTTTTTCAGCTCCAGTTTTGTTTTGTAATTCGCCCAAAACTTCAACTATATCATTTTCCCTAAGTATATAACTATTTTTTACTTTTTTGTTATTTACAGAAATAAGGTCTTGTTTAATCATCTCTTGAACCTTACTCCTACTAATATCTAATTTATCTATTAAATATTTATCTAATCTAATTTTTTCATCACAATTAGCTATATATTTCATAATACCTCCTGTAACATCAAGTATTATAACATTAATTTAAAAAAAATAAAAATAAAAAAGACATATTTTAAGAATGTCTTTATTTAAGCTGTTTTTTATCTTCTTTAAAGGTAATAAATATTAAGAAAATGGTTCCAAAAGTAATAAAAATATCAGCTAAGTTAAACACTGGAAAATAGTAATTTAAAAAATGCACCGAAATAAAATCAACTACAAAACCCCTGTAAATTCTATCTATAAGATTCCCGAAAACGCCACCAAAAACCAAGGCATATACGATATCATAAAAAATATTATTTTTTTTAGACATCAAATATTCTTTTTTTACAAAATATATTAAAAAACAAATTATCACCAAAGAAAGCAAAATAATAAAAAGCCAGTTTCCTGATAACATGCTAAAAGCAACTCCTGTATTTTTAACAAAAGTAAGCGATAAAAAATTAGGAATAACCGTTAAAAAATCCAAATATTTTATAACAAAAAATTTACTAATTTGGTCTATTAAAAAAAATAACAAACCAAACAAAATTATTCTTTTTTTCATAATGTCACCTACTATAAAAAAATGCAAATTTTAATTACTAAAACTCGCATTAATCAAATTTATTTTTTAAAAGTCTTCAGGTATATTTTTACTTCTTCTTGGTTTTGATTCTATTTCCTCATCTGACATTTTTCCTTGAATGCATATATTTTTTGGAGTACATAAGAATATCCCGTCACCTAATTTTTGCATAGATCCACCAATAGCATACAAAGTACCACTTACAAAATCAATTATTCTTTTACCTTGTTCTGGAGTAACCCTCTTTAAATTAACAACAACCGTGTTTCTCTTCTTTAAGTAATCTGCTATTTGCTGAGATTCAGAATAAGCCCTTGGTTCTAAAAGAATCATTTTGCTACCTTCTGCAGTTTCTTCTCTGGTAGCTTCCTCAACACTTAAAGTATAGTACTCATCTTCACTAGAAACATCTCCGCTTCCTAGAATTTTTTTTAAATTAAACGCCATTTTTATCCCTCCACACTTGTATACTATTTTATCTAATAATCATTTTATCACACTTAACAAAAAAATTAAATAGAAAGTAAAAAAAAACTAAAATTTCTATTTTTTCGACAAAAAAAGAAGCTTACTTGCTTCTTGAAACATACTTACCATCTTCTGTAGAAATAATAATAGATTCTCCTTCATTTATAAATAAAGGAACCTTAACTACCATACCATTTTCTAAAGTAGCATCTTTTTGAGCACCTTGAGAAGTATTACCTTTAACTGCGTTTTCAGTTGCAGTAATAACATAATCAATTTTTTCTGGTAAGTTTATACCTATTAACTCTTCTCCAAAATAAATTAAATCAACTGTTAAATTTTCTTTCAAATATTTAATATCATCACCAATTTGGCTTCCAGTTAATTCTACTTGCTCATAAGTATTCATATCCATAAAACTATAAGCATCACCTGCTTGGTATAAATATTGCATAGGCTTTCTTTCTATATGTGCTTTAGCTAATTTTACGCTACTATTATAAGTTTTTTCAACTATTGCACCTGTTCTTAAATTTTTCAATTTTGCCTTAACAAATGCTGCACCTTTACCAGGTTTTACATGAGAGAATTCAAGTACTTGATAAATATTACCTTCATCTTCAACAGTCATTCCGTTTTTAATATCATTTACGTTAACCATGTTTTACTCCTTTCTTAAAAATGATAAAAAATAAGCTTTTTAGAGCTTACTAGTTTTTAGTTTCTTTATGGTCTGTATGGCATCTGCATTTTGGACAATGCTTGCTAATTTCCATACGTTCAGGATCATTTTTCTTATTTTTTTGAACACGATAATTTAAATTACCACATTTAGGGCATTTCAAAGTAACATTAGCTCTATTTTCATTTTTTGCCATAATTATTCCCCTCCTTTTCGGATAACTATTGGTATTATAACAAATTATTTATAAAATTCAAAGAATTTATTGCAAATTTTTGATACTATTCGCTTATTTACGTTACTAGTATAACTCGAAACCGAATTTTTTTTACTAACATGAGGTGAAATAGATACAATACTCATTTTAGGATTATCAAACGGAGCATACCCAACAAATGATTTTGTATAAGTTTCAGTTTCTACTTTTCCATCATGATCTGCGTCAAAAAAACTTTCAGAAGTACCTGTTTTTCCAGCAGGTAAAGGACTATTTCCCATGTAACCTTTTCCTAAATAACCTTCCATAACACTTCTTAATCCCTCTTTTACTCTATCAAAATAAATTTTTTCAATAGCCATTTTATTTAATACTTTTTTTTCATATTCCCAAATTATATCTCCTAATTTTTTTCCAGAAGAAGGACTTCTTACCTCTTTTACTAAGTTAAGTTTTAATCGATCACCATTATTTATTATAGTGTTAATGTAACTTGCCAATTGTAATACCGAATAAGTATCATACTGACCAATAGAATAATTAAGTAATAATCCTGCATTTGAAGTTTTTCCTTTGTATCCTTCTGTTTCACCTGGTAAATCAATTTCAGATTTAACTCCTAATCCCAAACTTTTAAATACTTCTCTATAAGTTTTTAAAGCAGAATCATCTACTTTTATTGGCATATTATAATAATAATTAATACCGGCTACTTTAAGAGCTAATTGAAACTGGTAAGAATTTGAAGAATATTTAAGAGCATTTATATCATTTAAAGCTCCTAAAGTAGTAGACCACGAACATTTTTGTGGAGTGTTTTTGAATTTAATACACTTATCGTAAAATATATCTCCTATTTTTAAATTTCCTGTAGAATAACCTACTAACATAGAAGCCGCCTTAACGACAGAACCTGGTGTATCACTTCCGGTTAATAAGCTAGTAGTATAATCATTTATTTTATAACCATTTGTCGTATTTACAATTTGCTTAGAAGACATAGCTAGAATTTCTCCTGTATTTGGGTCCGTTATTATTACCGAAGTATGATCATAAAAATCTGTATTAGCTTCCTTTTTAGCTTCTATTAATTCCTCTTCTATAATCTTTTCTAATTCTAATTGCAAATTTATATCAATAGATAAAACTAAATCATTTCCATTCTTTCCTTCTTCTAACAAAACTTTTTCTCCATTTTTTAATACATATTTACTTTTTATTCCCTTTAACTCTTTTTCGTATTCTTTTTCCAAATAACTTATACCAACCCTATCATTTAAAGAATACCCTTTGTTTAAGTATTCATTTTTTAACTCTTCTGGAATACCTTGAGTACTGGTTGAAACATTACCTAAAATCTGTCTTAAAACATCCCCATAAGGATATACTCTTTTCCATGAAGTTGAAATATCAACTCCTTTTAACAAATCTTTATTTTCTGCTACAAAGGCATATTCTAAATCACTAGCTCCCTCTTTAATTACCTTTTCATCATAAGAATACCCATTATTCATAAGAAAATATATATAGGCAGCTTCTTTATCTAAATCATCATATGAAGACAACTCTTTATCTGTTACCCTTTCTAATTTCAAATTTTCAATATCACTTGACTTAAGCTTTCTTCTTTCATACAATTGTTTTTCTTCATTAGTAATCTTTTTTTCTGCTAAAAGAGGATTGTTTATAATCCAAAATTTTTTTAATGTTTGCTTAGTAAGTTTTCCAAAGTCAACATCTATTTTTTCTGCCAATCTATAAGCTATTTTAATTTCGTCTTCCGTCTTTATTCCAGACTTCTTTTTATACTTAATCTCATTTACCCCTATATTGTCTACAAGAACATTATAATTCCTATCATAAATTTTTCCCCTAGGAGGAGACGTTCCATACACAGTTTTATTTAGTTTTTTGTTTAACTCTCCTATCGAAGCTTTAGAATTCAAGAGTTGCATGCTAAAGATCTTAATAGCAATTAAAATAAATAAAAATGTTGATGCAAAAATAATAAGCATCATTCTAGTACTTGTAACGGCTTCTTTATTTTCATTTTTTTTCATATTTATCTCCTAATATTAATATGAGTATAAAACTTTATTAATATGCATATAATAAGTTGGAGTTGATTTATATGTATGAAGGTTTAATTAAAGAATACTTAAAAAGATTATCTATAAAAGATATTAATAATTTTGCAAATAATAATAATTTAAAACTTAAAAATAACGAAGACCAAATATTATATGATTTTATAATAAATAATTGGAAAGAATTTTATAAAGGAGATAGAACTAAAGTATTAAAAGAATTACAAGGTAAAATTTCTCCTGAAACTTATAATTTTATTATAAATTTATACGATAAATATAAAAATAAAATAATATAGCTTTTATTCACCTTTATTAAAGGTGAATTTTTAATTTGTACTAAAAAAAGCCTTTAAAATATGTTAATATAAAAAAGAAAGAAGGAATAACCATGATAAAAGTTGGAGTAATAGCTGAATATAATCCTTTTCATAATGGTCATTTATATCATCTTAACCAAATCAAAAGAAAATTTCCTAATTGTATACTAATATTAATACTCATCGGAAACTTTACCCAAAGGGGTGATGTGTCTGTAATTAATAAGTGGGATAAGACAAAAATAGCTCTATCTTATGGCTATGATTTAGTTGTTGAATTACCCTTCAATTTAGCTACTTCATCAGCTAATATATATGCAAAAGGAGCTATTGATTTACTTAATTATTTAGATTGTAATTATCTTATTTTTGGATCAGAAACAAATAATGTTGATCTATTTAAAAAAATAGCAAACATTACTGAAAATAATCAAAGCTATAATGACAAAATAAAATCTTACTTAAAAAAAGGTTTTAAATACCCAAAAGCTTGTTCCTTAGCCTTAGAAGATATTTCAAATATAATAATTGATAAACCAAACGACGTTTTAGCTTTAGAATATGTTAGAAATATTATTAATACCAAAAGTAAGATAATTCCAATTAGCATTAAAAGAGAAAATAATTATCATAGTCAAGATACTAATAATTCTATAGTAAGTGCAACAGCCATAAGAAAAAATCTAGATGATATAGAAAAAATTAAAAATACTTTACCTGAAGTTTCTCTAGAAAAAATAAAAAAAATATCACTAAATGATTATTTTAAATACATAAAATATGAGATAATTTCTAATGATAATTTAAATAAAATTTTAGATGTTGATGAAGGAATTGAAAATAAATTAAAAAAAGAAATAGAAAAAGCAAATGATGTAGATGACTTAATAATGAAAGTTAAATCAAAAAGATATTCTTACAATAAAGTTAAAAGAATGATTCTACATATACTAACTAAAACAGAAAAAAATTATGATAAGGAAATTAAATATATAAGAGTTCTTGGTTTAAGTGATAAAGGAAAGATTGTTTTAAAAGAAATAAAAAAGAAAATTGATATACCCGTTATAACAAAATTTAAAAAAGAATATGAAAGTTTATTTAAAGATGATTTTAAAGCTGCAAAAATCTATTCTTTAATAGCTGATTATGATATTAAAAATGAATTTAAATCAAGTATTAAAAAGGACTAACTAAAAAGTTAGTCCTTTGGCTTAAATATAAGAGAAAAAATAAAACCAAATACAATAGCAGCTACTATTCCTGAGGAAGTCAAACTAAACATACCACCTAAAAGACCTAATATTCCAGATTGGTGAGCTTTATCCAAGGCTCCGTGTATTAATGAATGACCAAAACTAGTTATAGGAACTAAAGTTCCAGCTCCAAACCATTTTATAAATTTATCATATAAACCAAAAGAATCTAAGAACGCTCCTAAAGTAACAAATAAACTAGTTACATGACCTGGTGTTAATTTAGTATTATCTAATATAATTTGTCCTAATAAACAAATAGTTCCAGCAAATAAAAAAGAATATAAAAAAATCATTTTATCACCTCAATTGTAACAGCATGACTTATGGCCGGTATAGATAATTTTTGGTTATTCATAGTAGGACTCATAAGTGCTCCAGTTGCTACTAATAATACTTTTTTTAACTTGCCACTTTTAAGTTTGTTAATAACATCAGTATATGTAACTAAAGCCAAACAAGAAGGGCCACTTCCTCCTGCATTGACTTTTTTTTGCTTATTTCTATCATAAATAATACTAGCTGAATCTTCTAACTTATTTTTTAAGTCTATTTTATAAACTTCTTTCATATATTTTATAAGTATTTCTTTCCCATATACACCTAAGTCTCCGGTCAATATAAGGTCATAATCATCAACTAATGTTTTTGTATCATTTAAGTGTTCATAGATTGTTCTAGCTGCTGAAGGTGCCATAACAGAACCCATATCATAGCAATCATCGATTCCTAAATCCGTTGTTGTACCAATAGATGCTGAAGTAATTTTTATATTACTTTTTTCTTTTGTAAGTAAAATAGAACCGGATCCCGTTACAGTATATGTTGATCTTTTTGGTTTAGGAGCCCCATATTCAACGGGATTTCTAAACTGTCTTTCAGCCGTCATATTATGTGAAGAAACATTACATAAAACTCTATTAACCTCTTTACTTTGTAGCAAGCTAGCCCCTACTAAAATCTCTTCACACATTGAAGCGCAAGCACTATAAAGACCTAAAAAAGGTCTATTTAACTCAACCGATGAATAAGCATGAGAAGTTACTTGATTAAGTAAATCAGCTCCTATAAGTACGTCAATATTACTTAATTTAACTTTAGATTTATCTAACAATATATTAATAGAATCATTTATCATTTTCATTTCTGCTTGCTCAAAAGTTTTTTCATCTGCGTAATAACTATCATAAGTTTTATCATATAAGTCGCCAAACGAACCTTCTTTTTCATCTTTTCCTGCTACTGTAGAAACTTCTTTAACATAAACATTATCAAATTTTAAAGTCATAATTACCCTCCAAAAAATAAATATCTAATAGTTCCAAAAACATAAGCTGAAACAACTCCGTATAAAATAACACTACCAGCAAGTTTAAAAGCATTAGTACCAATTCCTGTTACTAAACCTTCCTTTTTATAATCTAATATACTTGCTGTCATAGCATGGGCAAAACCTGTAATAGGAATTATAAGTCCTGCTTTTGCTTTAGCTACTAAATTATCAAAAAATCCTAACGCAGTAAAAAGAGCAGCTATAAATATCAAAGATACAATCATTATTGAAGTTGCATCTTCATGTTTTAATTTTAAATAAGTTTCTAAGACAGATACAATTATTTGACTTATAAGTCCTATCAAGCCTCCTACCGTAAAAGCTATTATTCCATTTTTTATCTTATTTTCTTTTGGTAAAACTTCTTTAATTAATTCTTTATAAGTATCGTTATTCATAAAAATCACCATTAATAGTATTAAAAAAAGTTTGATATTTTATACCAAACTTTTATTTCTATTTTAAAAATCCATCTATAATAATTTTTTCAGCTTCCTTTTCGGTTAAACCTAACGACATTAATTTTATTAATTGATCTCCTGCTATTTTTCCTATTGTAGCTTCATGAATTAAATTTGCATCTAAATGATTTGCATAAATACAAGGTGTAGCTTTAACAGAAGATTTGTCTTTTATAATAGCATCACAAGAAACATGTGCATATGATTTATTATTTCCTTCTACATAAGAATTAAAAGACTGTGAAGAATTTTCAGTGGCAACAGAACGAGAGTTTACCTTGCAACTTGAATTTTCCCCTTCTAATTTAACAAAGAAATCAGTTTTAGCAACTTGATTACCACTTGTAAGTATTTTTTCTCCAATAACTAAGGTAGCATTTTCATAAATTGTTGCTTTGGTTACCCTATTACTAGAAGAAACACCCTCTATTTGAGCAGATTCTAAAGTCATCTTGGCATCTTTTTTTAAAATTATTTCCGTTACAGGGTTAAGTATCTTAGAACCACTACCATTACCATTTCCAAAATGTTTTTCTACATATTTAACCTTAGCGCCTTCTTCTATAAAAAAACGGTGAACACCATCATGTTCTGAATCAAGATGTTTATCATTATGGATACCACATCCTGCTAAAATAACTACATTAGCATTTTTACCAATATAAAAATCATTATAAACAACTTCTTTAAGTCCACTCTTAGTAATAATAACCGGAATATGCACAACCCCAAAAAGAGTATTTTCCTTGACATAAATATCTAAACCCTTGCCATCTTCTTTAGTTTTTATATCTATATAATCATTTATTTTTCTCTTTTCTGATTTACCATTTATCCTTATATTGTAAACTTCTTGTTTAAGAACATCTACCCCACTTATCACTTTTAATAATTCATTTTCTTTTCTATCCACAAAAATCAACTCCTTTAGGGCATTTATCCTCCTTTAAAATATCTTTTAAAATATTTTCTTTTTGCGCCATCTTAATAATTTTGCCTTCATTCATTAAAATTATCTCATCTGCTATACTTAAAATTTTTTCTTGATGGGAAATAACTAATGTTATTCCTAAGTTTGCTGATTCTATTTCTTTAAAAACTTTAATTAAACTTTGAAAACTCCATAAATCAATTCCCGCTTCCGGTTCATCAAAAATAGAAATAACTGGTTTTTTTGCAATTAAAGTAGCAATTTCTATCCTTTTAAGCTCTCCGCCAGAAAGTGATGCGTTAACTTCTCTATCTACATATTCTAAGGCACATAAACCTACCCTAGATAAAATTGAGCAAGCTTCTTTTCTCGTCATCTCTTTAGTTTTAGATATTTTTAAAAGATCAAAAACAGTAATACCTTTAAACTTTACCGGCTGCTGGAAAGCAAAACCAATACCCATTTTAGCACGTTCAGTTACACTAGTTTCTGTTATATCTTTACCATTTAATATTATTTTACCGCTATCGGGTTTTAAAATTCCCATAATTATTTTAGCAAGCGTAGACTTACCACTACCATTTTTACCTGTTATAACATAAAATTTATTTTCTTCTAACGTAAGATTAACATTATCTAATATTTTTTTATTATCCCTTTTAAAACATAAATCTTTTAATACTAACATAATTCTCCTTTCTAAGAAACAATTAATTTATTTCTCAAAAAATTAAAACAACTGATTATAATTATAATTTTTATGACTAAATTAGTCAATAAACTAAATTTTTATAAAATAAAAAAATAATGACCGTAATCATTATTTTTTATGAAACCATTCTTCTTTTCATTTTAGTTAAAGCTTTCTTTTCTAATCTTGAAACATATACTTGGTTAACATTTAAAAGTTCCGCCACTTCACTTTGTGTTAAATTATTAAAATACCTATTTATAATAAGAACTTTTTCTTCATCACTCAAGTATTTGAAAGCTTCTTTTAAATCTAGCATTTGTTCCTTGCTGATATTTTCTTTAACTGGTACTTTATCTAATAATGTAATTGCTTTTCCTTCATCATTTATTTCTTCATTAAGACTTTTACTTTTAGCCATATTACAAGCTTCTAAAGCACTTATTACCTTTTCTTTTGATATATCTAGCATTTCAGCTATATCATCTACCGAAGGCTCAAAACCTCTTACTTCAAGATGCTTATTTATATATTCATTTATTTTTCTACCAAGCCTTACTAAATCTTTACTAATTTTAATAGCTTTGTTTTTTCGTATATACTCATTTACTTCTCCTACAATATAAGGAAATGCATACGTAGAAAACTTAACTTCTTTGTTAGCATCAAAATTATTATAAGCTTTTATAAGACCTATTACCCCTTCTTGGTATAAATCTTCTTTATCAAAATAATTAAAATTTTTAGAACAAATACTATGAATTAAACTACTGTTTTGTAAGATTAATTCTTCTAATTTACAAGTACTAACCACCAACTATATCACAACCCTTTCAAAAACATTTAATTCATTTTCTAATTTAACTAAATGTTTTAATTCTTTTATCTCTCCTCCAAATAAAAATAATTCTCCTTTACTTTTTATTAAACTATTTCTTAAACTTCTTATTTCCTTTACTCCTATCTCATTAATTTCTTCTAAACCATTTATGTTTATAACAACAAATTTTATTCCTACCCTATAAATCACCTCCTTAACTTCTACTTTAAAGATTTCTATAGTTTGGTTGTTAAGTACTCCAAATAATCTTACAAACAATATGCCCTTTCGAAATTCCATTAATACTTTAAGCACCTCAAATACCTCCTACTTTTATATTTAATCACTTTTAAAATATAAAAAAAAGCTATTCGACAATAGCTTACAAAAAGAAAAAAAATAACTTTTAATTAGCAATTTATGTTTTTTTATTAATGGTCTTAGTTTCATCAGCATCCGTATATATTTTTCTTACTTTATCTAAATTTATCTTAAATTCAAGCATCATTTCTTCCGTATATGCTTTTTTTTCATATTCTTCCAGGGCTTTGTTAACAATTTCAATACTGCATTTGCATGATTTTGCGATTTCTTTAATAGACTTACCATCTTCCCTTAACTTCCAAATTTTTTTGGTTAGAAAAAATGACACATCAGGAAATAATAAATTATTATCACTGCAGTATTTTAATATAATATTATAAATTGTTGAATGAGCACGATTATATTTTTCTGCAATTTCTTCATAAGTCATACCACTAATTCTTAATTTATAAATTTCTTCTGGATTTAAATTAAAATTTTCTTCATTTTTTTCTAAAGATAATTTTTGTCTTTCTAAAAAATTTTTCAAATGTTTGCATACTGTTGACTTACTACAATTAAATTTATCTGCTATTTCACTATAAGTTTTTCCATTTTTCTTTAGTTCATACACTTCTTTAATGTGAGGATTAATACTTTCATATATAGAAGGAATAGGAAGTCCTTTTTCTTCACAATATTCTTTTAAATTCTTAGAAATTGTTACAGCACTACACTCATATAATTGTGCTATTTCTTCATATGAAATTCCTTGTCTTTTAAATTCATAAATTACATCTAAAGGTAATGAATTTTTTATACTATTTTTTCTAGAAGAAAACAAATGATTTTTTTTACGATATTTTCTTATTGCATTTTTTACAAAATGAATTTTACAATAATACTTTTTGGCTATTTCCTCAAAAGAAAAGTTTTTATTTCTTAAATCATACATATTTTTTATCGGTTCTTCTAGTCTTTCTTTTATGTCTTCGCTAATTTGAATGTTCTCACGCTTACAATAATAAATAATAATCTTTACTACTTTTTGATAATCTATTTTATATTTATCTATTATATTTTCTAAGCTTTCTCCTTTTAAAAACATAATACAAATTTTCTCATAATCCATTCAAATCACCTTTGAATATATATTATATATACTTTAATTAAAATTACAATAATAATATGTCCAATTTTTTTACTACAAAGATACCTAATATAAAAAAGTATAGTTAAATAAATTGAAATTTAAAACTAACTATGATAAACTTTCTTTGGTGATATCATGTTAAAATATAAAAATATAAAAGTTAAAGAAGCTAAAGGTTTCTATCAAAGATTAATGGGTTTAATGTTCAAAAAAAATTTTAACTATGGATTATTATTTAAAAAATGCAGAAGTATTCATACTTTCTTCATGTTAAAAAATATTGATGTTGTAGCGACTGATGAAAATGATAATATAATAAAAATATATAAAAATGTTAAACCTTTTAAAGTAATAATTGCTCCTAAAAAAACTAAACAAATTTATGAATTTCCATCAAAAAAAAGATAGTTTTTACGAGACTGCTGAAAAAGTATACAAAGATTACTGTAAATTATATCAGTAGTCTTTTTGTTTTGGTATAATATATATAAGAACAATGGTGATGTATTATGC
>CASDZZ010000017.1 GCA_949285875.1 uncultured bacterium
TTTTACTAAGAAAAACATCAAAAAATGTGCATTTTCTTTTAAAAATACACATTCAACTTTAAATTGCACTTAATTGTGCACTTTAGATTGATTCAACGTCCTTTTTTAAAATGTTACCATATCATTAATTAAAATGTTACCTATTAATAATGTATAATATCTTCTTGGAAAGGAGATATTTTTGTATGCATAATAAAGAATATACATTAAAACTTGTTAAAGACAAAATTAATTGTTTAAATAATTATTCTTATTCTCAAATTAGTACTTTAACAGGATATACTAAAATGCAATTAATAAGATTTTCAAAACAACTAAATGAAAAGGATATTGATTCTATATTAGTTCACGGCTTAATTAATAAACCTTCTAATAATTCACCATCTAGCAAAGAAATTGAATTTATTAAGAACTTCAAGAATAAATATCCAGTTATTAGTATAACACAATTTCAAGATATTTATCATGAAGATGTTATTTGGAATCCAAAAATGAAAGATATTGTTAAAGAAAATAATCTTAAAGTTAGAAGTTATTCTTTCTTCGAATCATTATATGAAAAGTTTAAATGGATTAAACCTATCAAACATCAGGGCTTTGATAAAGATTGTGTATCGCATCCTTTAAGAGATCCTTCTCCTAAAAGAGGCATTTTAATTATGATTGATGGTACTCCTCATGATTGGTTCCAAAGTGGTAAAAAATCATCATTACATCTTGCAATTGATGATGCCACTGGTGAAGCACTATGTGGATGGTTTAGAAGGTTATGTTAATATGCTTCAAATATTAGTCACAAAACATGGAATACCGGAGAATATATACTGTGATAGACATACTATACTTATTAATACTAAGGATGGTGAGTTAACTAACTTTGGTCATATGTGCGAAGATCTTGGTATCAATATTATCTCAGTCAATACGCCCCAAGCTAAAGGTAAAGTTGAAAAATGGAATAATACAATTCAAAATAGATTAATAAATGATATTAAAAGATATAATATCAAATCCATTGATGAATTAAATAAATTCTTTAATGATTATTATTGTAATTATCTTAATCAAAAATATGCTTATGAGCCTAAAGAAGAAGATAGTGTTTTTGTTCCATTAGATAATATAGATTTATCTAATATTCTTTGTATTAGAGATAAAAGAACTATACTTAATGGTAATACGATTTCTTGGAATAATAATTATTATCAAATATTAGATAAAGATAATTCTATCAAGCAACTATATAAAGGCACCGAAATTGAAGTATATGAGAATGTTTTAACCAAAGTTGTAAGAGTTAAATACCATAATATATTTTATGATACTAAACAACTAGAAGGTCATAGACAAGATCCTGTCAAAAAAGAACAAATGAGAATAGATAATCAAAAACAACTTGAACAAGTTTTAAGGGAAAGAGATGAAAGATTAAAAGCAAGGGCGAAACGAAGTTGAGTTCATTTTAACCCTTGCTTTTTAGATTTCATCGATTACACTACTTCTACAAGCAAAGTTCTCCTTTGTTTGTTATCAATATTATAAATCGGTAACATTTTAACTAATGTTTAACACACTAACAAGGAATATAAAAATAAAATAAAGCTTCCAAATAAAAACGAATATTTTCCTATTCTACTAGAAATTTTTTTACCGAGCCAAAAACCAACCATCGTAAATAAAAAACTTATTAAAGAAAATAAAAAGCAAGCAAAGATGGTATTATCACATAAATAATTAAGTGTAAGCCCCACAGAAAAACTGTCAAAACTAACTGATATTGCAAAAAATATTATACCTAACATATTCAAATTTCTAAGCTTCTTTTCTTTCTCAAAAAAACTTAAAAACATATCAATAGATAAAATTAAGAATATTAAAAATAAAATTATTTTAGGTCTTATAATGGTATATTTAAATAAAGCTATACCAGTTATATTTCCAAGAAAAGGCATTATATAGTGAAAACTACCAACTATAACTGAGGTTATAATCACTTTTTTAAAACTAATTTTGTATATTCCATAAGATAAAGATAAAACAAAAGCATCCATGCTAAGTACAACTGCTATTAATATAATGTTTAAGATATTAAATCAACCTCCTACATTATATTATTACAGTTATATTAAAAATATTTTTCTATTATTTCTTTTATAAATGATTTATATTCAACTTCACTTTGTTTTTCTGTTTCCTCTGCTTCCAATATACATAAAGGAGGAAATAACACACACCACCAGTTATCACCCTTACCTTCTCCTAATGTTACTAGTAAAGATTCATAAGCTCCAGCTTCATAAGTTATCCCTTTATACTTCTTTTCAGGGAATTCATGCATACCATAATCAATTTTATAAGAGTATGGCTTATCCTTCATTTCACTATCCAAAATATCATTAAAAGAATCCATGTTACTTTGAATTAAACTCCTAGCCTGATTTATATTTTTGCTATTCTTTAGCATATCATATAATTCTTTTTGCATTTTATCACGTACTTCTTCTTTAATTTTTTGATCTCTTGGAGAATTACTATTTGCTAAAACTCTGAATCTAATAGCAGTATCTGGAATTTTAACACTTTCTTCTTTTTTCCCTAAAAACATGTATAAAGATAAAACACACAAACAAATAAGCACAAACTTTTTCATAAAAAATCACCCTCTATAAAATTAGTGGGTGATTTTTAGTAATTATATACAAAAACCATTCTATCTTTTAATGACAAATCTTTTTTTATTTCGACTTTAACTTCACCTAAATATTTTTCTGCTAAAGCTTTTACTTCCATAGCTTGCGTACATCCTATTTCAAAAGCTATTAAGTATTTTTCATTTAATATTTTTTTTGCATTTTTTAAAATTATTTCATAATACTCAAGTCCATTATTCTTAGCATACAAAGCTATATGAGGTTCATTATTTTTTACGATTTCATCAATTTCTTCATTTTCTTTTATATAGGGAGGATTACTAACAATAATATCTACTTTTATATTATTTTCTATAAAGGGCGTTAGCATATCACCACAATAAAGTTTAATATCTAAGTTTTGCTTTTTAATATTATACCTTGCAACTTCTAAAGCTTTTTCACTTATGTCAGAAGCTAATACTTTAGAAGTTGTTCTTTTTGCTAGAGAAATAGCAATTGCGCCACTTCCCGTACCAACGTCTATTATAGTTGGATTTAAAAATCTTTTACTTCTTTCTATAACTTCTTCTACTAATTCTTCCGTTTCTCTTCTTGGAATTAATACATTTTTATTAACTTTTAACTCATAACCATAAAAATCTACATTACCAATAATATATTGAACTGGTTCACCCTTTTTAAGCCTATCAAGAGCCTGTTTATAATCTCCTTTATAATATTTTTTTAAATATTCAATCTCCTCTTTCATTTGATTTCTCCTTACAAAATATTTTTGTTTTATTGTTTAAAATAATTTTCTTTATATCCTTCGTCATGAAATTCTTGATAATTGGTTATAACATTTTGCGACTTATTAATTTTGTATTTATTCGTATTAATAACAACAATTGGAAATCCATGCATCTTTGCATAGTTTAAAGTTTTTTCATCAACTTTATCCATGCATACAAGGTAACTTACATTTAAATTAGAACCATTTTTTTCATCATATAGAATTTCATTATATAAATTTGTTTCCTTTAATAATTGATGAGGGGTATATATTTTATTAGCCCTTCTAGACCCGCGTTCATGAACAGTATAAGAGTCTTCATTATATACGTGCATTACATTTTCTACATTAAAACTATCAAAACCAAATATCAAGTTTTCTCTTTCATATACACCAATGTTTTCTGTCCCTATGAGACTCAAAGATATTGTTTTGTGTCGTGAATCTCTTTTAAAGTTTCCAGTATGAACTAACGCAGTAAAATCTTCACCATCAAGTTTATATATTGGTATACCAAGTTGCGCAGATAATGCATCATCACATAAAGTTCGTGATTCTTTTAACTTTAATAAACTATCATTAAATAATTTTAAAGACGTGTTTTTACAAATCCTAATATCTTCATATAGTAATGATGCATAATCAGGATAATTATCCACATGATTAGATAAGTATTTTATACTTTCAGTATCTAGCTTGCTAAAATTTAAAAAGCATTCATATAATCTTTTTCTCTCGAGAGGAATTATATCTTCTTTATAAGCGTTTAAAAAATTTATAATTTCTTTTATATTTATTAAAACATTTTTGGCAAAATCTTTAAAATAAACATCACATAACATTTCAAAAATTCTTCTCCTAGTTAATTGTATAGCCACTTCCTTAGAAAAATCTCCGTCAAGAAATTCTAATGGTATTAGTATATCAAAATATTCATTACTACCATTTTTTAAAACATCTAAATACGATTTAAAAATACCTTCATTATTAATACTATTTACTTCTTTCTTTACAAATTTTATTCTTTTTTCTTCCATTAATAATGTCAAATTATAGTTACTAATTAAAAGATTATTAATTATTTTCCTGTAATAATTAGTATCAGCCAAAGTAATTATTTTGTTTATAAAGTTATCATCCCTCATAAATACATCTTCGATGGATAGGCTGCTAATTTTTCCAGAAAAGTAAACTAGTTCATCATCAGTTAAATCATATACTTTTTTTCTATATTTATCATATTTTAATAATTCCTTTACAGCTAAAGGATCTAATAAAAAAGCTACTCCATAAAACACCCTATTACTATTTAACTTTTCTATATTCTCTGGAGTCATTAAACTTTTTTGAACACCCGCACTAAAACTTCCAATTCTGTCTATTTTATCAGGTTCTTTATTTACCAAGTAATAAAACATTTTACTAGCTGTTACAAAATCAAAATAACAAAAATCTTGATAAAGATAGTCTTGATTTAACACATACTTATATATACTATCTGATGCATTTTCCATTACTTCGGGTTTGTAACTTAATATCGCGTTAAATTTATCAACCCCTCTTTTATCATTTGTTATCTTATATAAAAAATTATTATTTAAAAATAACTTAGCTTGCTTTATCGTAAGACCATCAACTAGCCATACGAAAGCATAATGATTTTCTGGTTTTAAAATATGATTCAAAAATTCATCATCTACTAATATTTCATCTATGTTAGGGCTTCGTAAAACAAAATTCTTCAAATCTTCACCATAATATACTTCAAAATCTCTCATACTATCACCATACTAATTATATCATTTATATCAAACAAAAGGCTAGAGATTATTCTCCAGCCAATTTTCTTTTTTGATCCTCAGTAATTAGAGCTTCAATAATGTCGTCCATTTTTCCATTCATTACCCTATCTAATGAATTAGTAGTAAAACCTATTCTATGGTCAGTAACTCTGTTTTGAGGATAATTATATGTTCTTATTTTTTCAGATCTATCTCCAGTACCTATCTTATTTTTTCTTTCAGCACCAAGTTCTTCTTCCTTTTCTCTCATTTTTAAATCATATATACGGGATTGAAGAATTTTAATAGCTTTTTCCTTATTTCGTATTTGAGACCTCTCCGTTTGTGAATAAACAATAATTCCTGTTGGAATGTGTGTAAGTCTTACCGCACTATCAGTCGTATTAACTCCTTGTCCACCACAACCACTACTTCTTGTTATGTCAACCCTTACTTCATTCATATCTAATTTAAAGTCAACATCATCAACCTCTGGCATAACAAGAACTGTTGCTGTTGAAGTATGAACTCTTCCTTGCGATTCTGTTGCCGGAACCCTTTGAACTCTATGAGCCCCAGACTCATATTTTAGTTTTGAATAAGCTCCTTTTCCTTTAACCATAAAAGAGATTTCAGAAAACCCACCACTTGTTCCAGGAGTACTTTCTAATTCTTCAACAGAAAAGCCTTGAGATTCTGCATACTTTACGTACATGTTATATAGATCACCAGCAAAGATATTAGCTTCATCGCCACCTGCTGCACCTCTTATTTCTACTATTATATTTTTGTTATCATTTGGATCTTTAGGTAACAATAAAATCTCTAAATCTTTTTCTAATTTATTTAATAACCCAAGTTGTTTTTCTTCTTCTTCCTTAGCAAATTCTCCTAACTCGGGATCATTAGCTAACTGCTTTGCTTCTTCATAATTCTGCTTTGCTTTTAGATAATTATTGTAACAATCTATAATCTCCGATAAATCAGATTGTTCTTTTGATAATTCAGTTGTTTTAGCAATATCGCTTATTATTTCTGGATTAGTTAATTCTTTATTTATTAGTTCATATCTTTCTTTTATTGACTCTAATCTTTCAAACATTTTATTCTTCCATTTCTTCTTCTGAAACAATAGCTAAATCATCTAAATCATCCATATCATCATCTGAATCTTCATAATTATCTTCTTCTGAAAGAACCGCCTCATCTTCAGTTCCTTCTGGTTCTTCATGTTCGTCACTTTCTTCTGTTTCTTCCTCGTCTTCTTCATCAACAATAGGTTTTACAATGTGAAATTCTTTTAAATCCCACTCAGCACTTTCTAAAAGTATAAACCTTTTATCAGTAGTTAATGTTGTATAAAAGTCTCCTATCATTTCATACATTGCATCTTCACCGATTTCTAATAATTTACATACTTCTCCAAATAAAACTGGTGTTGTTTTAGGTTTTTTATCTAATTTTAAAAGTTCATAAGCTATATCTGTATAAGATAATAACTCTAACTCCTCTAAAGGCATTTGTCTTATATTCATTTCTTTCTCCTCCTACATTCTATCAGTAGCCTTAACACCTATTAGGTTTAAAGCATTTTTTATTACTATTTGAACTATTTTTATCAATCCTAAATATTCTGATGATTTAGTTTTATCATCTGTTAATATTCTATGTTTTCCATAATAATTATGAAACATACTTGCTAATTCATAAATATAATTAGTAATTAAATGAGGTTCTTTTTTTAGCGCGGAAGCCTCAACCACGTCACTAAATTCATATACTTTTAAAATTAAAGCTTTTGAATCCTCATCTATTATATTGTTATAACTTGTCGAAATAGAAAGATTTTTTTGTTTTGCATCTTCCAAAATAGAACTAATTCTAGCATGAGCATATTGTACATAATATAAAGGATTATCACTTGTTTTTTTCAAAGCTAAATCAATATCAAAATCCATTTGACCATCTAAAGATCTTGTAGCAAAGAAATACCTAGCAGCATCAACACCTATTTCGTCCACTAATTCTGAAATAGTTATATTACCACCGGTTCTTTTACTCATTTTAACTACTTCGCCACCTTTTAGAAGTCTAACCATTTGAAGCAACTTAACTGTTAGTTTATCTTTATCATAACCTAGCGCTTCTATACTAGCTTTTAATCTTGATACATAACTATGATGATCAGCACCTAAAACATCTATCAAATTATCAAAACCTCTATCAAATTTATCTAAATGATACGCAATATCAGGAACCAAATATGTGTAATTACCATCAGATTTTATCAAAACTCTATCTTTATCATCACCATAAAGGGTTGTTTTAAGCCAAGTAGCGCCATCCTTTACAAATATAAGCCCCTTATTTTCTAAAATCTTTAAAGACTCTTCTATTCTTCCTTTTGCTCTTATAGATTTTTCACTAGTCCATACGTCAAATTGTACCCTAAAATTTGATAAATCCTTCTTTATAATATCTAATAGATAAGAAACTCCATATTCTTTAAAAAATTCCAAGTCTGAATTTAATTTATCATTTCCATAACTTTCTTTTATAGTTTTAGCTATATCTTTTATTTCTTGACCATAATATCCATCTTCAGGCATATTTTCTTCTAATCCGCAAATTCCCTTATATCTTTCTAAAATAGACTTACCCAAATTATTTATTTGGTTTCCAGCATCATTAATATAATATTCCTTAGTAATATCAAATCCAGCAAAACTCATTATATTAGCTAAATTTGATCCATAACTAGCACCTCTTGCAGTACCAAGATGTAAAATACCAGTTGGATTAGCACTAACAAATTCAATATTAATCTTTTTATTTTTACCAATATCACTTTTGCCAAAATCATCCTGTTTTTTTATAACATCTGAAATTCCATCAAAAATAAATTTTTCATCTATAAAAATATTAATAAAGCCAGGTCCAGCTATTGAAACATTTTTTACCCTATCATCTTTTTTTACTATTTCTACTATTCTTAAAGCTATATTTTGAGGTTTATCTTTTAAAACACTTGCTAATTGCATAGCTATATTACTAGAAAAATCTCCGTTTTCCTTGTTTTTTGGAACCTCAATAACTATTTTTTCAGTATTATAGTTTATACTTAACTTTTCAATAGCATTAGCTAAAATCTCTTTTACTTGCTTTTTTAAATTCATTCTTTATCTCCCCATTCTAATTCATAAATAAAATTATCACTATATTCTCCATTCATATAAAGGTCATAATTGATTTTTATTTTATTTTTACTAATATTAAGATCAGAAGTTATAGTTTCTAATTTTATAAATTGTCCTAATTCTTTAATTTCATAGGTTGTTTCAGTTTTTTTATATTTATCAAAAATTAATCTCAAGTTATAATTTGAAGAACATCTCGTTAAAATAACTTTATCTAATGATAGCTCTACGGTAACTTTGATACCATTATCATAAAATAGAATATTATTATTTTTTTTTATTCCTTTTCCCTTAATATTTAGAGTACCATTATTTTTAGATTTAATTATTGATTTAAAAAATATTTTTGACATAAAAACATCACCTAAAAAAATTCTAGCAACAATATAGCATAGAAAATAAAAAAGGTCAACAAAATACTTATATTTTACTTCTTTTTACCAATAATAAATTTAGAAAGAAGGCACAATTATGAAATGGTTTAAGATTATTATTAAAATTACAATTTTTTTAATGGTATTATTTTGTACAATATATTCATTACTATTCGTATGTGCCAAATATGGTAGCCAAATTGATATAAAAAATTCTAATAGTATATATATGTATGATAACAAAAATGTGAGCTTCTACGAAGGTAATAATGGTACTAAAAAATGGATTAAACTAAAAGATATTTCTGAAAATTTAGTAAAAGCCACACTTTATTCAGAGGATAAAAACTTTTATGAACATAATGGATTTGATATCCCACGTATAATAAAATCAATTTTAGTAAACATTAAGTCTAATGAATTAACTCAAGGAGCTTCTACAATAACGCAGCAATATGCAAGAAATTTATTTTTAACATTTGAAAAGACTTGGTCAAGAAAACTAAAGGAAGCATGGTATGCATTTAAATTAGAAACACAATATTCAAAAGAAGAAATTTTAGAAGGTTATTTAAATACTATTAATTATGGAAACGGAATTTTAGGAATCGAAAATGCCTCTTTATATTACTTTAATAAATCTGCTAAGGATTTAACTTTAGCTGAAGCAACAATGCTTGCGGGAATACCAAAATCACCTAATAATTTTTCTCCATTAAATAATGAAGAAAACGCAAAAAAAAGGCAAAAAAATATATTAAATGTATTACAAGAAAATGATATTATAACAGAAGAGCAAAAAGAAGAAGCTTTTAATCAAAAGCTAACATACCACGGAAAAAAAGAAAATTTAAATTTAAGTACAATAATGTATTATCAAGATGCCGTTATAAGAGAGTTAGAAGCCTTAAAAATTGTAAGTGAAGATACAATAAGACAAGAAGGTCTTAAAATTTACACTAGTTTCGATGTCAAAGCTCAAACTGATTTAGAAAACGCTATAAAAAATAATTTAGAAGATGCCGGAGAAATACAAGTTTCTTCAGTGATGATGAACCCAAATAATGGAGAAATACTAGCCTTAGCTGGTGGTAAAGATTATTCAAAATCACAATATAACAGAGTTGTACAATCAAAAAGACAAGTTGGGTCAACTATGAAACCAATACTTTACTATGCCGCTTTAGAAAATGGGCTTACAGCATCAACTACTTTTCTTAGTAAACCAACCACTTTCTCTTTAGGCAATAACCAAACATACTCCCCAAGTAACTATGGAAATATTTATCCAAATGATAAAATAACAATGGCTCTTGCAATCGCATACTCAGATAATATTTATGCGATAAAAACCCACTTGTTTTTAGGAGAAAATACTCTAGTTAACTACGCAAAAAAAATGGGAATTACAAATAAATTAGAAGCTAATGCATCGTTACCACTAGGAACAAATGAAATTTCCATGTTACAATTTGTTAGTGCTTATTCGGCTTTTGCAAATAACGGTTATAAAATAAAAAGCCACCTTATTAGAAAGGTAGAAGATGGTGAAGGAAATGTAATCTATGAGTATAAGGATCAAAAACAAAAAATATTAAATAAGTCTTATACCTTTATATTAAATGAATTACTATCTAATACTTATGATATTTCTTTAAAAAGTTACACTACGCCTACCTGTGCCTCAATTTCTCCTAAATTAACAAAGAAATATGCTGTTAAAAGTGGTACCACTGACTATGATTTATGGACAGTTGGCTATAATCCCGAAGTAATAGTAGGAGTATGGACCGGTTATGATGATAATAGCAAACTTTCAACAAAAGAATATAAATATTCAAAAAATATTTGGGCCGATACAATTGAAAATTACTTAAGAGATAAAAATAATACTTGGTATGACACTCCAGATAATGTTGTCGGAGTTTTAACGGATGTAAACACTGGAATGGCTGCAACAAATGATTCAAAATTAAAAAAGGTTCTTTACTACCTAAAAGGTACAGAACCAAATTTTAATAAAAAAAGCTAATTTTTTTTAGCTTTTTTTACTAAGATATCACTTTTACTTGCTTTCTCTTTTAACTTTGATAAAAAATCTATTTCTTTTAATCTTACAGCTTCACCGCTTATTGAGTACATATCAGCTAGTTCTGCTAAAGTGTAAATTCTTCCTTCTTGGTTTATTCCTTTTCTTTTTAAAAATATATCTTTATTTCTTAATCTTTTATATAAGTTTAGTAATAATAGGTGATTTTCATAAATATTGAATATTCCTCCAAACTGTTTTCTAAATATAGGATCTGAGTTTAACATGTCATTAATTCTTACTAATTCTTTATTCTTTTTCAACAAATTATTAATACTTATATTATTTTTTTGCAAGCCTTCTTGAAAATTATAAAATAAACTTTCATTCTTTTCCTTAAATTCTTTTTCTATATATAAATTAGAAAAATTAAAATTATAATCTAAAAATTCTGCTAGTTTTTTATATTTAATTCTATTAAATAATATTGTCTTATTCTTATGCTGCGCTCCATGGTAGCAATTATTTAAACCCTGCTCAAATAAAAAATCACAATACTTAACAAAAAATGGATGAGATAGGATATATTCTTTTTTTTCTTGAATAAAATTATCCCCTGCTTTTTTTAATTCATAACATGCTAATCTTCCATGTTCTAAAATGAGTTTTAATGTTTCTTCTGAATATTTAAATTCAAAATCAGATATCGTAATTTCATTTATTAGCTCTAACAATTGTTCTATTAACATATTATCTTCTACTTTTTCAACAAAATCATCTTCTATTTTTACAAAGTCTTGAATACTTGCATCATCACCCGGTAAAGTTTGCTCTAAAGACAAAGTACCTAAACACATAGGTATAAGAGCCCTAATAATAGATTCATTTAATCCGGTTTCTAAAATTATTTCCGGAATACTTTTTTTATCTTCAACCATTCTTTTCAAAATAGGAATATAATGATTAATTTTTTTAGGAAAAACTACATTCCTATTGCTGGTTATAAATGCTACTATATATGATTCGATAGACTTTCTAGCATAAGTCAGAAATCTATAATTACTTTCCAAATCAAAATATTTTATAGCGTTAATAAGACCTTCATTCCCAGCTTGAATTAAATCTAAAGTTTCTGTTCCTCTTCCTTGATACTTTTCAGCTATTTTTACAACAAATTTAAGATTATGATAAGTTAATTTTTTGATAGCTTCTTTATCTCCTTCTTTTGCACTTTTCAAAAGTTCTATTTCTTCTCCTTCTGTAAGTACGGGTATATCTTTTATCTCATTATAATACAAAAATAAAGCTTGATTTTGGTAATTATCTCCTTCAAAATCATATATATTACTTATCTTGTTTTCTGTTTTCATAAAAATCAACTCACAATCTAATTTTTAAATATTATATATTTTTTATAAACTTGTCAATAAAAAAGACCAATTACTGGTCTTTTTTTGCTTCTTCATTCAAATCTTTTGCTAGCTCTTTTTTCAACTCTTCTTTATTCATTGAACTATAACCTTTTATACCTTTTTCTTTAGCAAGTTCTTTTAGCTTTGTTAAGCTTATATCATCAACCATATCTTCAGGTGGCATCTTGCCATTTTCAGCCAAGTATTCAATTTGCTCTTTAGTTAATGTTTCATTATCAATTAATGAAGTAGCTATTAAATCTAATAAATCTCTATTTTTTTCAATAATCTTTTTTGCATTAGAATAACAGTCATTTATTATTTTTCTAACTTCATTATCAATTTCTAAGGCAACTTGATCAGAAAAGTTTCTATTCTTATTATAATCCCTTCCTAAGAAAGAACCTCCTTCAGGTGTTTCTAATTGCACTGGTCCCAAAGAACTCATTCCGTATTCTGTTACCATAGCACGAGCTATTTTTGTAGCCTTTTCAAAGTCATTATGTGCTCCTGTAGTAATTTCTTTAAATACTACTTCTTCAGCAATTCTTCCTCCTAAAAGCCCCATAATTTGTTCTAATAGTTCTGTTTTAGTAGCCGTAAATTTTTCTTCTTTAGGCATCATTAGGTTATATCCACCAGCTTGGCCTCTAGGAATTATAGTTACCTTTTGTACATCATTTGCATCATCAAGCTTAATACCTAATACGGCATGTCCTGCTTCATGATAAGCAACTAATTTCTTTTCCTTTTCAGTATATTTCTTAGTTACTTTAGCAGGACCCATAATTACCCTATCAATTGCTTCATCTATTTCTGACATCGTTATAGCATTTTTTTCACGTCTAACGGCTAATAGTGCAGCCTCATTAAGTAAGTTTTCAAGATCTGCGCCGCTAAATCCTACCGAACGTTTAGCTATATTATCTAAATGAACATTTTTTGATAATACTTTATTTCTAGCATGTACCTTCAATATTTCTTCTCTAGCCTTCATATCTGGAAGATTTACTGTAACTTGTCTATCAAAACGACCTGGTCTTAATAAAGCTGGGTCAAGAACATCTGGTCTATTAGTTGCAGCTATTATTATTATACCTTCATTTGCACCAAAACCGTCCATTTCAGTAAGTAATTGGTTTAAAGTCTGTTCCCTTTCATCATGACCACCGCCAATTCCTGTACCACGTTGGCGTCCTACTGCATCAATCTCGTCGATGAAAATCAAACAAGGTGCATTCTGTTTAGCCTGTTTAAACATATCTCTTACTCTACTAGCTCCAACACCAACATATAGTTCAACAAAGTCTGAACCACTTATGAAATAAAATGGTGCGTTTGCCTCGCCAGCAACAGCTTTTGCAAGTAATGTTTTACCAGTACCTGGAGGACCTACAAGAAGTACCCCCTTAGGAATTCTAGCACCTAATTTTTGGAACTTTTTAGGAGATTTCAAAAAGTCTATTAACTCTTGTAATTCTTCTTTTTCTTCTGGTAAACCAGCAACATCTTTAAAAGTTACTCTACCTTTATCAGGATTTAATCTTGCCTTACTTCTACCAAAATCCATAGATCCTTTTTGGCCATTCAATTGCTTTGTAAAGAACCAAAAAGCAAGTCCTATTAATAAAATATAAGGAGCTACATTTACAAGAAATATGTACCACGTACTAGCTGTAGGGTCAGCTTTAGAAACTATTTTAAAGTCCTTTTCCTCACTTGATTCTATAATTTTATCTATTACAGTATCAGATAAAGGAGTCTTTACGCTAAAAGTTTCCCCCTCCTTAGCATCCTTTAATTTACCATTAATTTGGTAGGTATAAGCAGCTGTACTTGGAGTAATAACAATTTCTTCTACTTTATTATCATTTAAAGCTTTGTTAAACTCATTATACGTTAATTCTTTATTTGTATTATTAAACATCCCATAAAAATAAATTATACCAATACCCATGATTAGCAATAATAAATATGGGAACATTCCTTTCTTCATATCTTGATTATTTTGCTGTGTCATTCTTTTCCTCCCTGTAATACTTTAATATTATATCATACTTTCCTGTTTTTGATTTATCATATTTTGTTTTCTTTAGTCCTGGAAGCCAAATAATACGTCCGGCACTGTCCGCAACAACAGGATATATTTTTCTTTCTAACTTAGAAACCTTAGAGTCAATAAAAACATCTTTTATTTTTTTTGTACCATTTAGTCCTAAAACTTCTATTTTGTCACCATCTAGCTTATTTCTAACATATAATGGAAGCTTTAATTCTTTACTGTCAAAAGCACTTATAAAATTAGAATTGTTATCGAGTTCATTTACTTTTTCTATAATATAACCATTAGGCAATTCCAAAAAATCATTAAAAATATAACAATAGTCATTATACATTGCTAAATTATCGAAAAAAATCTTATTATAAGACTTTACCAATCTTTTATTTAAAGGCATACTTAGAATCTTATTTGGAGAATTTGAATTAATTAAAGATAATAGCTCATTTAAATTTTTATCTGTAATCACATTAATATCTTCTTTATATTCATCCAATAAAAACTTCTGTAAAATTCTTTTAATAATCACACCATCATATTCTTTTATTTTATTGATGTCTATATTTTTATTTAAAATAACCTTATCATACGCTTGATACGTAATTTTATCAAAATAAGTTTCATATTCTCTTAATATTTTAGAGAACTTCAAAAACTGAAGATGAACATCATTATTTTCTTTTTTTAATATTGGTAAGACTAATTTTCTGAACCTGTTTCTCGTATATTTCATGTCATCATTAGAAACATCATTAGCATAAGGAATATTATTTTTATTGCAATAATTTAAAATATCTGACTTAGTAATATATAATAACGGTCTTACAATATAATAATTACCTTTTCTCGTTTTTTGTGCAATACCGGCATAACCATTTAAAGAAGAGCCTCTAACAAGTCTCATCAAAATAGTTTCAACAAGATCATCACCATGATGTGCTGTAAATAAAAATTTTGCATTGTATTTTTTAACAAGATTATCAAAAAAAGAATACCTTTTTAAACGGGCTTCATTTTCTGTAAATTTATTATTTTTATAATTTTGTATTTTCATCATTTCAAAACAAATTTTTTTTCTTTGACAATACTTTTTCAAAGCTTCAGCTTCATCATCACTTTCTTTCCTATGATTGTGATGAACATGTGCACATATTATCTTATTATTTTTGTAAAATTTAGATAAAATATCTAATAATGCCATTGAATCAGGTCCATAAGAAACTGCAACAATTAATGAACCTGAAGTATTTATATTTAAATTTTCTAAAAAATTATATACGGAATTCATAAAATCACCTTAAAGTATATTTTAACATAAAACAAGAAAATCTTGTTAACTATTGTGGTGTTTTAATAATTTTTAAACTATATATAGTTATTTTTTATTTTTTTAATTTAATATTTTTTTGTTCAAGGTCTAAATCTAAATACAAATGCTTTACTTTCTTTCCATTAGTTTCTCCATCGATAAATTTAAATGGAATATAAACTAGCTTTGCTAAAGGTTCATTATCACACCAAGTAGTCAAACAACTATCATTTTTTAAATTTAGAGAACCTGGTATTTTAAGTTCTTCTAATGGTGCAGATGAGATTATAACGATAATTTTTTCTGATTCTTCTGCTAATAAAGTATGTTTGCTTTCGATAAATTTTTTAGATACTGCAAAATCAACTTCTGGATTAATTTTAATTAAATCATCACAAATTAAAGCAATTTTATCATCAATAGCTTTTTCTAAATACTTTTTTCTTTTTCTATACATTTTAATTCCCCCATAAAAAATCAATGCTTTTTATAATATATCACTAAATAAAATAAGTCAACAAAAAAGAAGCTTATGAGCTTCTTTTAGTCAACTAATTGGTCTTCTAAAACATCAAGTGCATCAGTTTCTACCTGTTCACTTTCTAAAGTGTATTTAACGTTAGAATAATATTTAGAACCAGTACCAGCTGGTATTAGTTTACCTATTATAACATTTTCCTTAAGACCAGTTAAGTTATCAACTTTACCTTTTATTGCAGCATCAGTTAAAATTCTTGTAGTTTCTTGGAATGATGCAGCTGATAAGAATGAATCTGTTTCTAATGAAGCTTTAGTAATACCAAGCATTATAGGTCTTCCTGTAGCTGGTTTTTTACCACTTATAATAGCTTCCTTATTAATTTTAGTAAATTCATGCATTGAAACTAATTTACCTGATACAAGTTCTGTATCTCCACCATCTACAATCTTAATACGAGCAATCATACGGCGAGCAAGGATTTCGATATGCTTATCAGAAACATCAACACCTTGAGATTTATAAACTTTTTGAACTTCTGATAAAATATAATTTTGAGCTGTTATTGGATCAGTTACAGCAAGTAATTCTTTAGGGTTAATAGAACCAACATTCAATTTATCCCCTGCTTTAACCTCTTGTCCTAATTCTACGCAAAGTTTAACACCGTAGTTAGTAGTATGCTCTCTAGATTCTACATCATTTGTAATCTCAATTTTATATTTTCCGTTTAAATCATCAATCTTAGTTATTTTACCATTTATTTCAGCTATAGTTGCCCTAGCTTTAGGATTTCTAGCCTCAAATAACTCTTGTACACGAGGTAGACCTTGAGTAATATCTTCACCAGAAGCAACACCACCAGTATGGAACGTACGCATTGTAAGCTGAGTACCAGGTTCACCAATTGATTGAGCTGCCATTATACCTACAGCTTCTCCAATTTCAACTACATTTCCTGTAGCTAGGTTAGTACCATAGCAGTGTTTACAAACACCGTTTTCAGTTTTACAAGTTAAGGCAGTTCTTATTTCTACTTCTTCAATTCCTGCTTTTATAATTTTGTCAGCAATTGGTTCAGTAATTAATTGGTTCTTATCAATTATAAGTTCTTTTGTTTCTGGATTAACAACTTTTTTATTAGTATATCTACCAACAATACGTTCATGAAGAGATTCAATAACTGTTCCTGCTGCTTCATCTACAAATGATGAAACTGTAACACCTTGAATAGTACCACAATCTTCTTCTCTTACAATTACATCTTGAACAACATCAACTAAACGTCTTGTTAAGTAACCAGAGTCTGCTGTTTTTAACGCTGTATCAGCATTACCTTTACGAGCTCCATGAGTTGAAATAAAGAATTCAGATACTGATAAACCATCTATAAACGATGATGTTACTGGGATTTCTACTGCTTCACCATTTGGTTTTGCAAGAAGTCCACGCATACCTGCTAACTGTCTAAATTGAGATAAGTTACCACGAGCTTTAGAGTTCATCATCATCATTATAGGATTATCTGACGGAGCTTCAACTTTGGCCTTTAATTCTTTTTCTACTTCGGAAGTAGCCTTATTCCATATTTCACAAACTTTTTCATAACGTTCTCTATCAGTTATTAAACCACGTTGATATTGTTTATTAATTGTATCAACTATCTTTTGTGACTTTTCAACTATTTCGTGTTTATGTTCACTAGTTTCAATGTCAGCAACTGATATTGAAATACCAGCTAAAGTAGAATACTTAAATCCTAAATCTTTTAATCTATCTAGCATGATAGAAGTTTCAGTAGTTTTATAACGCTTAAAGATTTGAGCAATTATACTTTTTAAAGCACCTTGAGGGAATGGTTTAACTAATTCCATAGTTTTTATTGCTTCTGGAATATTTGTTCCCCTTGGTAAGAAATATTTCATTGGTGTCAAATTTTCAAAGTTTTCATCAGTTGGCTCGTTAATATATTGAAAACCATCAGGTAAAACTTCATTAAATATCAATTTACCAACGGTAGTTACCAAGTACATTTCCTTTTGCTCATCAGTAAACATTTTATATTTTAAAGTCTTGGTTGGTAAAGCTATTCTCGCATGAAGAGTAAGTTCTCTTCTTTCATAAGCTTCAATAGCTTCATTTGAATCCTTAAATACCCTACCTTCTCCTTCAATTCCAGCCTTTTCCATAGTTAAGTAGTAATTACCTAAAACCATGTCCTGTGATGGAGTAACAATAGGTTTTCCATCTTTTGGAGAAAGGATATTATTAGCACCTAACATAAGTATTCTAGCTTCAGCTTGAGCAGCTTCTGAAAGTGGAACGTGAACAGCCATTTGGTCACCATCGAAGTCAGCGTTAAATGCTGTACATACTAGAGGGTGTAATCTAATAGCTTTACCACTAACTAGTTTTGGCTCGAAAGCTTGGATACCTAATCTATGAAGAGTTGGTGCACGGTTTAACATTACTGGATGCTCTTTAATTACTTCTTCTACAACATCCCATACACGTTCATCTTGATTTTCTATTAATTTCTTAGCTGATTTAATGTTATGAACGATATCTTTTTCTACTAAACCATGAATAACATGTGGTTTAAATAATTCAAGAGCCATTTCTTTTGGAATACCACATTGATACATCTTAAGTGTAGGTCCAACAGCAATAACTGAACGACCAGAATAGTCAACACGTTTTCCTAATAAGTTTTGACGGAAACGTCCTTGTTTTCCTTTTAACATACTAGAAATTGATTTTAAAGGTCTATTAGAAGGACCAGTTACGTTTCTTCCACGTCTACCATTATCAAATAAAGCATCAACTGCTTCTTGAAGCATTCTCTTTTCGTTTTGTACAATGATAGAAGGAGCATTTAGTTCAAGTAATTTTTTCAAACGATTGTTACGGTTAATAACACGTCTATATAAATCATTTAAATCACTTGTAGCAAAACGTCCACCATCTAGCTGAATCATTGGTCTTAATTCTGGGGGTATAACAGGAAGTGCTGTTAAAATCATCCATTCAGGTTTATTTCCTGATTTATAAAATGAATCTAAAATGTCTAAACGTTTTAATAATCTTGTTCTTTTTTGTTCAGAAGCATCTTCTAATTCTTTTTCAATTTCTTTTATTTCTTTTTCTACATCAATTTCTTTTAAAAGTTTCAAAATAGCTTCTGCACCCATACCAACTTCAAAAGAATTGCCATATTTTTCATAATATGCACGGTATTCTTTATCTGATAAAGTTTGCTTTTTTTCTAAAGGTGCTGCACCTGGATTAATTACTACATAAGAAACAAAATATAAAACTTCTTCCAAGTCTCTTGGTGACATATCAAGTACCAATCCCATACGAGAAGGAACACCTTTAAAAAACCAAATATGAGATACTGGAGTTGCAAGCTCAATATGCCCCATACGTTCACGTCTAACTTTTGATTTTGTAACTTGAACTCCGCATCTATCACAAACGATATCTTTATATCTTAATCTTTTATACTTTCCACAAGCACATTCATAATCTTTAGTTGGCCCAAAAATCTTTTCACAGAATAAACCATCTCTTTCAGGTTTCAACGTACGATAATTAATTGTTTCTGGTTTTTTTACTTCACCATAGGACCATTCCCTAATTTGTTCAGGAGAAGCAATAGAAATTTTTATTCCCTCAAATCTATTTGCATCTAACATTATTCTTCACTCCCTTCCAATAGTGAATCATCCAATTCATCTAACTCATCTTCTATCTCGGCTTCGTAATCATCTTCTTCTGATTCATCGTATTCTTCATCTGCTTCTTCAACTTCTTCTTTGGAAACCGACTCAACACTTCCACTCTGATTTGAAATAGTTACATTATCTATTTCTTCGATAGATAATGGAGAACCTTCTTTTTCCTCTTCTTCTTCCAAAGTTTTTACGTCAACTTCTTTACCATCTTCACTAATCATTGCTATATTTAAACCTAATGCTTGGAATTCTTTAACAAGTACTCTAAAGCTTTCTGGAACACCAGCTTGATTAATTGGTTTACCTTTAACAATAGATTCGTAAACTTTTACACGACCTACAACGTCATCTGATTTAACGGTTAAGATTTCTTGAAGTACATGAGCTGCACCATAAGCATAAAGAGCCCAAACTTCCATTTCTCCGAATCTTTGGCCACCAAATTGAGCCTTACCACCTAAAGGTTGTTGTGTAACTAATGAATAAGGACCAGTAGCACGAGCATGTAGCTTATCATCAACCATGTGATCAAGTTTAATCATATACATAACACCTACAGATACACGGTTATCAAAAGGTTCACCAGTTTTACCATTATATAGAACTGTTTTACCATCTGGATCCATACCAGCTTCAGCCATCATTTCTTGAATATCTTTCCATGATGCACCATCGAATACTGGAGTTGCAGTATAAACACCAAGTTTTTTAGCTGCCATACCTAAATGCATTTCTAAAATCTGTCCTGGATTCATACGAGATGGAACACCTAATGGGTTAAGTAATATATCTACTGGAGTACCATCTGGTAAATATGGCATATCTTCTTGTGGTGCAACAAGTGAAATAACACCCTTGTTACCATGACGTCCAGCCATTTTATCTCCAACTTGAATCTTTCTTTTTTGAACTATATATACACGTATTTCTTTACTTACACCACTTGGTAATTCATCAGAATCTTTCTTAGTATAAATTTTAATATCATGTACAATACCAGCCCCACCGTGTGGAACACGTAATGAAGTATCTCTTACTTCACGAGTTTTTTCACCAAATATAGCGTGTAATAGTTTTTCTTCTGAAGTAAGTTCTACCATTCCTTTAGGAGTTACTTTACCAACTAAAATATCCCCTTCTTTTACCTCAGTACCAATTCTTATAATACCGTTAGCATCCAAGTTTTTACGAGCTTCTTCACTAACATTTGGAATATCACGAGTTATTTCTTCTGGACCTAGCTTAGTATCACGACACTGTATTTCATAATCTTCTATATAAATAGAAGTTAAAACGTCATCTTTTACCATTCTTTCGTTAAGAATAATAGCATCTTCATAGTTATATCCGTTATAAGTCATAAATGCAACAACTAAGTTCTTACCTAAAGCAACCTCACCTTTATCTGTAGAAGGTCCATCAGCTATTGTTTGTCCACGGCTAACAGCATCTCCAACTTTTACAATTGGTCTTTGATGATAACAAGTTCCAGCGTTAGAACCTTCAAAGTTTTTAAGCATATATATATCTTTTGCTTTAGTTGTTTTAACAATTATTTTCTTGCCATCAACATATTCAACAACACCATCAGCTTTAGCTATAATTGCAACACCAGAATCTTTAGCTGCTTGAGCTTCAACACCTGTTGCAACAAGAGGAGCTTCAGCTTTTAACAATGGTAAAGCTTGACGCTGCATGTTAGAACCCATTAGCGCACGGTGAGCATCATCATGGTCTAGGAAAGGAACACAGCTTGTAGTTACTGATACTATTTGTTGTGGAGCAACATCTATATAATCTATTTCACTTGGTTTAGCAATAATATTTTCCCCATTATGACGTGCAGGACAATGTTCTTGAACAATTGTATCTCCATCCATATCTACTTTAGCTTGTGCTATAATATGTCCATTTTCTTCATCAGCTGTTAAATAATCTATTTGATCTTGTAATTTTCCATCTTTAACTTTTCTATATGGAGTCATAATAAAACCAAAATCATTTACTTTTGCATAATTCGCAAGAGAAGTAATAAGACCTATGTTAGCTCCTTCTGGAGACTCGATAGGACAAATTCTACCATAGTGAGAAACATTAACGTCACGAACTTCCATTGCGGCTCTATCCCTAGATAAACCACCAGGTCCTAAAGCTGATAAACGGCGTTTATTATTTAACTCTGATAATGGATTAATTTGATCCATGAACTGAGAAAGTGGACTTGATCCAAAGAACTCTTTAATAACCGCTGTAATTGGTCTTATGTTAATTAAAGTCTTAGGAGTTGCAGTTTCAACATCTAAAGTTGTCATTCTTTCACGAATAACACGCTCCATACGAGCAACACCAACTCTAAACTGATTTTGTAGAAGTTCACCAACTTGTCTTAAACGACGATTAGATAAGTGATCTATTTCATCAATTGAACCTACATTATGTAAAAGGTTTAAGTAGTAAGAAACAGAAGCATAAATATCTGAAACAGTTAATATCTTAACATCTAAACTTTGATCATTACCTATTACCTTCAATACTTTTTCCGGATCAGTAGGAGAATAAATACTAACAACTTGAACCATAGTATGATCATCTAATTCTTTATTTAAAGTTGCATCAACCATACCATATCCATTAGCAAAAATTGGTTTTAAAGTTTCTAAAACACCATTAGTTACTTTAGTACCCTTAGCAACAACAACTTCTCCGTCAACTTTTATATCTTCAGCTAAAGTCTGTCCTAATAATCTATCACAAACATTAAGTTTCTTATTAAATTTATAACGACCTACTTTTGCTAAATCATATCTAAAGTTATCAAAAAATCTTGTTATTAATTGGTTTTTAGCACTATCAAGAGTAGCTGGTTCTCCTGGTTTTAATTTTTCATATATTTCTATTAAAGCTTCATCTGTATTTTTAGTAGAATCTTTAGCTAAAGTATTAACTAAATATTCATCATTACCAAATAATGATAAAATTTCTTCATCACTAGATAAACCGAAAGCTCTTAAAAACGCAGTAATAACAACCTTTCTATTACGGTCTATTCTTACGTCAACTACATCTTTGCTGTTAAGTTTGTATTCAAGCCAAGTTCCTCTAGTAGGTATAATTTGTGAAGAAATAATAGAACGACCATTTTTATCTATTTCTCTACCATAATATACACTTGGAGAACGTACTAACTGTGATACTATAACACGTTCTGAACCATTAAATATAAATGAACCAGAATCTGTCATTAGAGGCATATCACCCAAGAATATTTCTTGTTCTTTAACCTCACCAGTCTCGTTATTAAACAAGCGAGTTTGAACCTTTAATGGAGCAGCGTATGTAGATTTCTTCTCCTTGCACTCTTTTATTGTATGTCTTGGTTCATCAAAAGAATATTCACCAAATTCTAAAGATAAAGTTCCAGAGAAATTTTCTACTGGGCTTATTTCTTCTAATACTTCCTTTATTCCATCTTGAATAAACCAATTATAGGATTTTGTTTGAATTTCAAGCAGTCCCCCTAATTCTAATGAATTATTAACTCTTGAAAAATCTCTTCTTTCACGGTATTCGTTTACTTTTCTTATCTTATAAGCCACGCGTTTCCACCCCTAAACTAAAAATTTTTAAAGAACATGTCCAAAATTAAAGACACAGTACCAATTTAAAATGTTACAAGAAAAATCTACTGTTGTCAATAGATTTAACAAAAAAAACAAATATTATTAAAAATATGTATTTTAAAAAAAGAAGTGCACAGAAGTTGTGCAATAAGATTTATAACTGTATAATACCTTCCAAGCAGTTTATTTGTCATTGAAGGAGGTATTTT
>CASDZZ010000018.1 GCA_949285875.1 uncultured bacterium
CTTCGATGAACGAGACTATCGCTCGTCCTTGACTAAATCGTGTGACATACTAAATTGTATAATCTTATCTTAAATATCAATTTACTTTTGAAATTGAATACTAATTTATTTTAGAAGGTAATACCTTCTTTTTTTTATAAAAAACTGCTATAATAAGTTAAATGCAACCGGATGTTTACAAAAAACAACTAAAAATTGGTAGATGCAACCATAAGAAATATAATAGTATTGTAGTGAGGTGAGAGAAATGAAATTTGGTAATAAATTATCAAAACTTAGAAAAGAAAAAAATCTTTCCCAAGAACAGTTAGCTGATAAATTAGAAGTATCAAGACAAGCTGTTTCAAAATGGGAATCAGGTCAATCATATCCAGAAATGGATAAAATAATAATCTTATGTAAATTATTTGATTGTAGCATTGATGAACTAATAAATGATAAGGAGCAAATTAATCAAGATAAAATAAAGCGTAACCTTAAAAATTATGTTGATGAATTTTTAAATTTTATAACAAAAACTTTTAATATGTTTTGGTCAATGACTTTTAAACAAAAAATTTCTTGTTTGTTCCAAATGGGAATTTTAGTATTAGTTTTAATTATTTTTTATTTGATTTTAGGTTCTATACTTTCTTCTTTGTATAATGGAATTTTTGGTTTTCTACCTTATGTTATATATAGCTTTTTAAGAGGAATATTTAAGTTTGTTTATACTTTAATAGGTATAGTTATTTGTACTTTGATTACGGTGCATATATTTAAGATTAGATTTTTAGACTATTTTGTGACTATAGAAGATAAAGAAGCAATAGAAAAGGAAATAGAAACTCCTATAGACGAAGAGATGACCTATAAAGAGAAGAAAAGAGAAAAGATAATAATAAGGGATCCAAAACATAGTTCTTTTGGTATTTTTAAGATTTTATCTAGATTATTAAATTTATTTTTAAAAGTTTGTGCATTAACAACTTTATGTTTTTTAGCTATATCTTTTATAATGATAATTTTTATGTTTATTGTAAACCTATTTTATTTAAAATACGGTATGATATTTGTTGGTTTTTTAATTAGTTTATTAGGAGTTATTTTAATTTGTTCTATAATAGGTGATTTGCTTTATAGATTTATTTTTAGTTTTAAACAAAAATTAATAATGTTTTTTTGGATAAGTTTCATATCTTTGGTAATGGTAGGTGCTGGTTTAGGAATATCTTTTGTAAGTTACTCTAAATTTGATTTTGTTAAAGAAGAAAATGAAAAAGAAATTCTTAATAAAGTAACTAGAGAAACGATAAAACTTACTGATAAAGAAAAAAATAGTATTACATTTGATTGTGATGAAAATCACTATTGTTCTTCGATAGAATATGAAGTGAATGAAAATTTAAAAGATATTGTACTTGTTGATATTAAACATAATGATAAGTATGATTATTACTTTAGATATTATACTTATTATGAGGCTGATGAAATCATACATATCTATTCAGTTTTACCAGCATTAAGAGATTATAATCTTATGCAAATTTACAATAAATTGATAGAAGATTTAAAAAATAAAGTAACTAGGGATTATTCAAAGTACCCAAGAGTAGAATTAAAAGTTTATTCTTCTAGCGAGAATATCGAAAAAATAAAAAATAATTTAAATTTATTTTAAGAAAGAAAAAGAACCCAGTGAGGTTCTTTTATATTTGATTTTTAATCCAAAGCATAATTAAATTTACAATATATTTTATTTCATTATCGTTTAATTGGTTGCCAGGTTTTATATTGTGCCATTTATATAGACACTTTCTGCAACAAGTTGCAGTTGCATGTTGCGCTATGAATACAGGATGACCCTTCATCGGAGTTTGTTTTCCATCGTTTGGTATTATAGCAGGTGCTAATCTTTTGTTAATGAAGTCGTAAGCATGTTTTTTTATTTCTTTTGAGCCTTTTTGTTTAGCATATTCTATATCTTTTTTTCTTAATTTAAAGCTGCTTCTAAATTTTGATTTAGAAAGTTTTTTTAGAATAAATTCATAAGTCATAATTACCCTCTAATAATATTATACAATATTGTATAAAAATTAAAATAGTATAAAAAAACTAGATATTTCTATCTAGTAATATTCTTGGTAGCGAGAGGGGGGATCGAACCCTCGACCTTTCGGGTATGAACCGAACGCTCTAGCCAGCTGAGCTATCTCGCCATAAACTGCATTAATATAATAACAAGTTTTCTTACTTTTAGCAAGCTTTATTTAGCATTTTTTTAAAAAAATATATTTATTTAAATAAACATATAAAAATACTTAAATTTTGTTTGCAATAAGAAATTTTGAATGCTATAATAAATAGCCATAAAAAGAATTAATTTGGTAGGTGCAGTTATGAATAATTATGATATTGTTAATTTGAAGACAAAAAGGTTGATATTAGGTAAAGGAACAGAAGAGGATTATTTAAAAGTCTATGAATATGATTTTTCCAAATTAAGAGATTTAGATGGTATTATAGAGTATGTTAAAAATCCTGTTAAAGAAATTAAAAAATCTTTTAAAAAAGGACAAGACTACTTTTTTAAGCAATGTAAAAAAAATCATATGTTTGATTGGATTATTTATAAAAAAGGGGTGCCTATTGGCAACATTTTAGCAGATCTAGAAGATATTGCTGATAAAAAAATAGAAATAACTATTAATATACATCCTAGCAATTGGAATAAGGGTTATGCTACCGAAAGCATAGATAAAGTAATAGATTATCTTATGAATTCTGGTTATGATAAAGTTATTTTAAGGTACTTAGATGGTGATTCTAAAATTAAACATATAAGTGAAAAGTTGGGGTTTAAACCTTATTTAATTAATGAAAATGTTTATAAGTTAGGTAATGAATATTTAGATGAATTTCAAGTTGTAATGTATAAAGATGATTGGTTTTCTAAGACAGGTAAGTTAAATATTATAGGAAAGGTTCTTTTATAGAACCTTTTTTTATAGTATAATATTAAGGTAAGGAGGATTTATGAAAATATTAGTAACTGGTGGTACAGGTTTTATAGGAAGCCATACTTGTGTTGAACTTTTAAATGAAGGTTATGAAGTTGTTATTATAGATAATTTATCAAATTCAAAAGAAGAGGTTATTAACTACATTGAAAAAATAACCCAAAAAAAAGTAACTTTTTATAAGGGCGATGTTTGTGATAAAGTTATTTTAAAGAAAATATTTAAAGAAAATAAGATTGATGCTGTTATTCATTTTGCAGGTTTTAAAGCTGTTGGTGAGTCAGTTACAAAGCCACTTATGTATTATAGAAATAATTTGGATTCTACTTTGTCTTTACTAGAAGTGATGCAGGGATTTAATGTAAAAAGACTTGCTTTTTCTTCTTCTGCTACCGTCTATGGTAAGCCAGATGTGTTACCGATTAAGGAAAATGCTAAACTTAGCGTAACAAACCCTTACGGAAGAACAAAATTAATGATAGAAGAAATATTAAGAGATTTATATGTATCTGATAAAGATTGGAGTATAGCAATATTAAGATACTTTAATCCTATTGGGGCCCATGAGTCTGGTCTTCTAGGAGAAAATCCTAATGGGATACCAAATAATTTAATGCCTTACATAATCAAGGTAGCTACTGGAGAGCTAGCTTGTTTGGGAGTTTTTGGCAATGATTATGAAACTCATGATGGAACTGGTGTTAGAGATTATATACATGTTGTGGATCTTGCAAAAGGTCATGTTAAAGCAATAGAAAAAGTAATTAAAGAAAAGGGTTGTGATGCATATAACTTAGGAACGGGAAAAGGGTATAGTGTATTAGATTTAGTAAATACTTTCATAAAAGTTAATAATGTAAAAGTTAATTATGAAATAAAAGAAAGAAGACCTGGTGATATAGATTCTTGTTATGCTGATCCTAATTATGCTTATCAAAAATTAGGTTGGAAAGCAAAAAAAACTATTGAAGAAATGTGCCGTGATGCTTATAACTTTGTAAAAAAAGATAAATAGAAAGGACTCTTAATATGAAAAAGTTAAATAATGTACTTATTTTTTTATCAAGTCTTATATCAGCCTGTATTTTTGTAAAGGATTTAAATATAGGAGCTTATGATAGATTACTTTCTAGTGCTTCAATTATTTTAGTTCTTTTAATTCCTAGAATAGTTAATAAAATTTTTAAAGCTAAGTTATCAGATTCATTAGAATTTGTATATATTTTATTTATTATTTTGGCACAATTATTAGGAAGTTCACTTAATTTTTATAATAAAATTTGGTGGTATGATATTTTTGCTCACTTTTTATCGGGAATTTTTGTTACAATATTAGCTCTTGTTGTTATGAAATGGTTCAAAGGGTATGATGGAAAAAATAAATACTTTAATATTCTATTTATCTTAAGTTTTTCTCTTATGGTAGCTTCTCTTTGGGAGTTTTTAGAGTTTGGAGCTGATACTATTTTAAATATGAATGTTCAGCATTCTATCGAAACAGGTGTAAAAGATACGATGGAGGATATGTTAGTAGCTTTTTTAGGGACTTTAATAGTAGTTATTTCTTATTTGGTTGAAGATAAAGTAAGAAAAAATGGATTTTTAAAAAAAGTTGCAAAAAATATAAAATAGGAAAATTGTATGAGTATAAAAATTAAATTAGAAAAAGCTATAATGAATATTAATTCTGATTCTTTTAAAAGAATTATTTTAAGATCAAGACTTAAAAGACTTAGAAATTATATGGCACTTAGAAAAGAAGATGAAAATAAATATTATTTGCCTCCAAGTCTTATAGATAAAATTGAAGAAAATATTAAAAGGTGGCCTACACTAGTTGATAATTATTTAGACCAAACAGAATATATTCCAAGAATAGATGGAAAAATTCCAAAAGAAATAGGAAAAAAACTCGAAAGACTTTCTTTTGATGATAACTATGTTGTTGGAAGGCACATAGGTGGACTAACAGCGGATGAAATGCTTCAAAATAATTTTAATTTTAGGTATAAGTATAATGATATAACGAGTACGGTAGTATTTAATAAATCTCTTACTTCCGGAATTGAAGAATTTCTTCTTAGTGACTTAGTAAAAAGTTGTCATAGTTATGAAGCTATTAATAGTTATAAATCCGGAAAAAGTGTTACAATATTTGCGTTTCCGAAAACTATTTTTAAAGAAAAACAACTTCCTATATGGCTTTATGATGATAAGGAAAAAAAATACTATTTAGTCCCACAGTTCATTTTAGGTTCTTTTTCCTATGATGATGAAAAAAAAGAAGTTATTTTTATAGAAAACCCATCTTTCGATCCGAATTTTGTATATAAAGAAGATGGTTTAGTTTATGATGAGACTCAAGAACAAATAAAGAGAAAAGAAAATATAAAAAATATCAGGTAAAATATCTGATATTTTTTAGTTAATACCATAGTTTAAACTAATGGGATCTAAAAATAAATTATTAGATGGTGGATAATAAGTTAAAAGACCAAATATTAAATATATAATTATTACAAGAAAAATAGCAAAATTTTCTAGGTATAAATCTTTTAACTTTATGATAAACAAAGTAATTATTTGAGATATTATAAAGGTTATTAGCATCAAAAATATTGTAAGAGGTAAGTATTCACCTAATGAATAATAAATAGGAAGATATATTAAAAGAAAAATAAAAATTGAAGATAAAGCAGAAACTACGTTAGATATGCAGATATTTTTATAGGGTAAGTGTTTTATTTTAATTATTATTTTTTGAATAGCCCCTGAAAATAATATACTTCCAAAAATAATTTTCATATGCTCCCAAATACTTTCATTAACCGGAAATATTATACTAGTTAAGAAAGAAGGTGCTTTATCATACAAGAAGTGTATTGGAAAAGCAAAAATGAAAGCCAATATTACTCCTATTATTTTTAGTGTTTTAAGTTTCATTATTAGTCCTCCTAATAATTAATATATAAGTTTATGTTAATAATATTCATTTGACTTTGTAAATTATTAATTATACAATTGTGTAAAGAGGTTTTTATGGAAAAGTATAAAGAAATAGAAAGAAGTATTATAGTTAGGTTCAGAAAAGAAATTTGGCGTCTTTTTACAAAAGCTGTAAGAGATTATGAGTTAATTAAAGAAGGTGATAAAGTTGCGGTTTGTATCTCAGGCGGTAAAGATTCCTTCTTGCTTGCAAAATGTATTGAAGAGTTAAAAAAACATGGTAAAGTAGCTTTTGAAGTTAAATATATTGTTATGAATCCTGGTTATAATGAGGAAAATAAAAATAAAATTATAGAAAATGCTAAATTATTAAATTTAGATATTGAAATGTTTGATAGCGATATCTTTGATAGTGTTTATTCTCTAAATGAAGGATCTCCATGTTATCTTTGTGCTAGGATGAGGAGGGGATGTCTTTATTCCTATGCTAAGAAAATAGGGTGTAATAAGATAGCGTTAGGTCATCACTTTGATGATGTTATTGAAACTACTTTGTTAAGTATAATATATGGTGGTGAAATAAAAGGAATGATGCCTAAACTTCATAGTGATAATTTTTCTGGAATGGAGCTAATAAGACCTTTATATTTAATAAGAGAAAAAGATATAAAAGCTTGGGCTAAGTATAATGGACTTGAATTTTTAAATTGTGCATGTCGTTTTACAGAGAAAAATACTTTAGAAAATAATGAAAATTCGAAAAGATTAGAAATAAAAAAACTTATAGAATCTTTTGAAAAAGAAAGTAAGTTTATTCCTTTTAATATTTTTAGAGCTACTGAAAATGTTAGTTTAGATACGATGCGCTCTTATAAATCAAAGGGAAAGAAACATAATTTTTTAGATGATTATGATAAATAATGGAGGTAATTTATGGATTTAAAAAATAAAGAATATGTAATTTTAGAAATTATTCCAACTAGTGTGGATCCTAAAAAAGGAGATATAGCGCAGCTTTCAGCACTTAAAATAAATGGTCTTAAATTAGAAGATAGATTTGATTACAGATTAGATAAAACAAAAATAAAAATCCCTGATATATTAAGGATTACTAATTATGATAATGAAAGTTTTAAATATGTAAAAACTACTAAGACACTTCTTAATGAATTTAGGAAGTTTGCACAGGATTTACCTCTTTTAATTATAGATAATGATTATACAAGGGATTATTTAGAAGACATAGAAAATGAAAAACTTTCAGTTTTTAATTATTTGGGTTTTGAAGTAACCGATGATGTTTTTGATAAAGTTATGAATAAATATGGATTAGAACCTAGTAATTATTTAGTCGATTTATTATATGAAGCTATAATAAGAAAGATGGATTGATATGAAAATAAAAAAAGTTATCGTAGGAATGCTAGAAGAAAATTGTTATATTCTTATAAACAAAGATGAATGTTTAATAATAGATCCTGGTGATGAAGCAGAAAAAATAAAAAGTGAAGTTGGTAATAAAAAAGTTTTAGCTATTTTAATTACTCATTATCATTTTGATCACATTGGAGCTTTAGACGAGATAGCTAGTTATTATAAGGCACCTGTTATTGATTATAAAAGTGAAAAAATTCAAAATATTAATTCGTTTTCTTTTGAAATAATAGATACAAAAGGTCATAAAGAAGATGCCGTAACATTTTATTTTAAAGGTGAGAATGTTATGTTTGTAGGTGACTTTATTTTTAAAGAATGTATAGGTAGATGTGATTTACCAGGCGGAAATTTAGAAGAAATGAAAGAAAGTTTATTAAAAATAAAAGAGTATGATGAAAATATTATTTTATATCCTGGACATGGGGATAGTACTTCTATAAAGCATGAATTAAAACATAATTTTTATTTATAAAAGAAATATTAATAAAATTAAAAAAATATAATTTATAAGAAAGGACTCTAATTTTTAATTAGAGAATAAAGTTATATGAACAAAAAAGTAGTTATATTAGGAGGAGGAACTGGTACTTCTACATTAGTTAGGGGACTAAAACAATTTCCTATTGATTTATCTGTAGTTGTTTCTGTTTGTGATGATGGAAGGTCAACTGGTAAACTAAGAAAGGAATTTGATATACCTGCTGTTGGGGATTTAAGAAAGGTTATAGCTTCTTTATCTGAAACAGAACCTCTTTTTGAAAAATTATTAGAATATCGTTTTAAAACTAATAGTGATTTAAATGGTCATACTGTTGGTAATTTGCTTTTGGCAGCTTTATGTAATATAACTGGTAATATGTCTGAAGGAATTGAATCTTTATCGAAGGTTTTAAACATAAAGGGAAAAGTTCTTCCTTTAACAGAAGATAATGTGGTATTAGTAGGAAAAATGTTAGATGGAACCATAGTAGAAGGGGAACACAACATTACAGAATATAATGGTATAATAGAAAAAATAAATTATAAGACAGAACCTGTAATTACACCTGCTGTCATAAATGAGATAAAGAATGCTGATATGATTATTCTTAGCATGGGGAGTTTGTATACAAGTATCGTTTGTAATTTGATAAGTAAAGAGGTAATAGATGCTATAGATGAATCAAGAGGAAAAATAGTTTATGTATGCAATATGTTTACGCAACCTGGAGAAACAGATAATTTTACTGTTTCTAAACATGTTAAAGTGTTAAATGAATATTTAGGAAAAAGAAAAGTTGAAAGTGTTATAATTAATGAAGGAAGAGTACCCGATATTTATATTGAAAAATATCACCGTGAAGAAGAAAAAGATCCGGTTTTAATGGATAAAGAAGAATTAGAAAAATTAAATTTGAAAATAATTAAGGATAATTTTGTAACAGTGGATAATGGGACACTAAAGCATGATGCTATTAAATTATCTTTAAAATTATTTGAAGAATTAATAAAATAAGCATTAATAAATAGTGCTTTTTTTATTTTTTTATAGTATCATATAATTACTAAAGAAGGTGATGCTATGAGTATTTTTTATAATTTTTACCCAGAGATTATATCATGTAATATTAATAGTTATGACGAATTAAAAAAAGAGCTTAATAAATTTAGCGAACAAGAATTAAAGCTAATTGATAAGGCATATTTTAAAGCTGAAGAATTACATAGAAATAATGAGCCTAGGAAAACTGGAGAACCATATATTACGCATCCTCTTTCTGTAGCTTCTATTTTGGTTAATTTTGGGGCGGATTGTAACACTGTTTGTGCCGGATTACTTCATGATACGGTAGAGGATACAAATTATACTTTACTGAAAATTTCAGAAGATTTTAATGATGAAATAGCTCAAATAGTTGATGTAGTGACAAAGATAAATAATTCTAATTTAACTAAAAGAGAAGCAAGTGATGCTACTATAAGAAAAATATTAGAAGGTATTGTTAATTATGGATTTAATGGTATTAATGGAGTTATGGTTAAATTTGCTGACCGAATTCATAATATCCAAACGATAGGTATTTTTAGAGAAGAAAAACAAAATAGAATAGCTAAAGAAACAATGGATATTTATGTTCCTTTAGCAAGACGTTATGGTATATATGAAGTTAAGGACTTTTTAAGTGATTTTTCTTTTTATTATCTTGATAGAGATAATTTTTATAAATATTATGAATTAAGAGATAGTCTAGAAAAAAATTATGAAGAGGTTTGTAAAGAACTATATTTGCTAATTAAAGAAAAACTTTCGGAAGAAAATATTAACTCTAAGTATATTTATAAAGTTAAAAATCTATATGGACTATATAAAGATTCAAAAGGTACAGAAAATTTTGATCGTATAAAAGATTTAATAGGTCTTAAAATAGTTCTCGAAAAACCAGAAGACTGTTATATAGCCTTAGGAAAGGTTCACTTTTTTGCAAAACCTTTGGGTAGAAATATAGTTGATTATATAGCTTTGCCAAAACCAAATGGTTATAGGAGTTTAAATTCATATGTTAGATACAAAGATGCAAATATTCAAACTAGAATAAGAACAGATTTAATGGAAAAGGATAATAGGTTAGGAATAACTTCAAAGGATAATCCTTTTGTACGAAATGTAGTAGAAAGTATGAAAACTGAATTACAGGCTCTTTCTGGTTTGAATAATAAAGAATTTGTATCTAAAGTAGAAAACTCGATTTTGAAACCAAATATTGAAATTAATGCTCCAACTGGTAGAATAGAAGTTATGCACGAGGGAGATACTGCATTAGATTATGCTAAAAAAGTTGGCTTAATAGATGAGGATATAGATAAAATATATATAAACGGAGAAAAAAAAGATTTGGGCACCTTGTTAAGCAATGGTGATAGCATTTTCGTTTTAACAAAGAAAAGGAAGTGATTATATGAAAAAAGTGAAAAAAGAATATTATTTTGTTACATTTTTATTTATTTGTTTTATAATTCTTACTATGTTTGTGGTTAAAGGAGAAATGGATACCTTAGATAAGTTGGTATTTAATAAATTGATTACTTTTAAAAGTGACTTTTTAACAACTTTTTTATATGTTATAACTTCTTTAGCTTCTACTTTAGGTACAATTTTCCTTTTGGTTTTTATAGCTGTTTTTTTCTTAAAGAAGAAGATGTTTTCTGTTTTTAAATATGTTATTTGTAATGTTGGAATAGGTATAGTTTTAATGCAAATCTTAAAAATTATAATTGGTAGGGTAAGACCTGCTTGGAAGTGGATAACACAAGGTGGTTTTAGTTATCCTTCTGGTCATACCATAACATCAGTTTTACTTTATGGGACTTTAATTTTACTAGTATCAAAAAAAGTAAAAGGAAATTTAAAGAAGCCTCTTATTATAATTTTAACAATAATGATCTTATTAACAGGATTAAGTAGGATATATTTTGGTGTTCACTATTTGACAGATGTAGTAGCGAGCCTTATTTTAGGTTCTATTATATTAATTATTTCCAACATGATAATGGAAAGGGATTTTAATAATGATAAGAATAAAATTAAATAGTCCTTTTGATTTAGATAATACGGTTACATGCGGTCAAATATTTAGATTTTTTAAAAAGGAAGATGGAAGCTATGACATTATCTTAAAAGATAGGATAATTAATGTACTAAAAAAAGAAGAAGAATTATTTGTGACTTCTAATATTGATAAAGATTTGGAAACTGTTGTAAGAGACTATTTTGATTTAGATAATAATTATGAAGATATTTATAATGAAATAATTTCAAAAGATGATAAGATAGATGAGGCAGCCAAATTTTCAGCCGGATTAAAGATGATTCACCAAGATCCATTTGAAACAATTATTGAATATATTATATCTGCAAATAATGGGGTGCCTCAAATTGCTAATAGTTTAAATAATATAGCAGAAAAATTTGGAAAAAGGGTAGCGTTTAATGGTAATTATTATTATCTTTTCCCGCGGTATAAAGATTTAAAAGAAGTAAGTGTAGAAGAATATAGAAATTGTAAAGTAGGTTTTAGGGATAAATACATAAAAGGAATGGTTGATAAGTTAAATAAAGAAGAAATTAAACTTGAAGAATTCTATGAAATGAGTACGAAAGAATCTCTAAATAAACTTATGGAAAATGCTGGAATAGGTCCTAAAGTTGCTTCTTGTATTCTTTTATTTGCATATAAGAAGTATGATGTATTTCCAGTAGATACATGGGTTAAAAAAGTTATGAAACAAAATTACCAAATAGAGGGTGAAGAAAAGATAAGAAAATTTGCAAAAGAAACTTATGGTAAGTATAGTGGAATAGCTATTCAGTATTTGTTTAATTATGGAAGAAACAAAGAAAAGTAATTTGTTTCTTTTTTTAGTTAAACTTATTGTAAAACAAAAGTAATAATTACTACTAAAATTTACATCTTTTTATTTACGTGGTATAATTAAAATGTAAATAGATAGTGGGGTGCGATAGATGGCTAAAAAAAAGACATCATCTTCTAGTAAGAAAAAAGGTAAAATGCCAGTAGAAATATTTGGTATTATATATATAGTTTTAACGATTTTAGGGTTACTTAGATCTGGTTTTGTGGGTAAAATGGTAAGTAATTTTGGAATTTTCTTATTTGGAACTTTTTATAATTGGGGATTAGTATTTTTTTTATTGGTAGGAGGTTATGCATTAGTTTTAAGGCAAAAACCTAAATTATTTACAAAAAAACTAATAGGTTTTTATTTACTCTCAATTGCTTTTCTTTCTATGTCACATGTTAAATATATTATGTATGATACAAATATAGGTTCTGCAGTATTTCAAGATACAATTGCAAATATAGTATCTGGGTTTAATGATGTAAACTTTATTCAAGGTGGCGGAATATTAGGTGCTATATTTTCTTATCTTTTTGTATTAGCTTTTGATGTACTAGGATCAAAAATAATTTGTTTTGCTTTAATATTATTTGGAATAATGTTATTATTTAATATTTCTTTTGCTACGTTATTAAGAAAAACTATTTTACTTTTTGTTCCCAAAAAATGGCTTAATAAAGATAAAGAAGAAAATGAAAATGAAGAGGAACCTTCTAAAGAAGAAGAACCTAAGGATAAAAGGGTTGTTATTTCAAGTGTAAATGATTTATCACATGTTAATTTAGAAGAGCATGAAGAGGAAAGTGAGCCAGTAATTAACGGTGAATATAAATTACCTCCTTTATCACTTTTAGATGTTCCTAAAAAGGTTAATACAAAAGCTAATGAAGAGAATATATCTTCAAATATAAAATTATTGGAACAAGTATTAACGGACTTTGACATTCATGGTAAAGTAGTTGCGGCTCACGTTGGACCTACCGTTACTCAGTATGAACTTGAAATAAAATCAGGAACTAAGGTAAGTAAGATTTTAAGTTTAAATAAAGAAATTGCTTTAGCACTAGCGGCTAAAGATGTTAGAATACAAGCTCCTATACCTGGTAAAAGTACAATAGGAATTGATATTCCAAATAAAGTAACTTCACCAGTATCTTTAAGGGAAGTTTTGGCAGCGGTACCTAAGGAAAAAGCAGATAGTAAACTTCTTGCAGTATTAGGTAAAGATATAATGGGTAATCCAAGGTGGATGGAAGTTAATAAAACACCGCACCTTCTTATCGCGGGAGCTACTGGTTCTGGTAAATCAGTATGTGTTAACTCGGTTATTACTTCTATTCTTATGAGAGCTAAACCAGACGAAGTAAAGCTTGTAATGGTAGACCCTAAAAAAGTTGAACTTTCTATGTATAATGGGGCACCACATCTTTTATCACCGGTAGTTACTGATCCTAAAAAAGCTTCAATAGTTCTTAAAAAGATAGTTGAAGAAATGGAACATCGCTATGATTTATTTAGTGATAGTGGAACTAAAAACATAGAAGGTTATAACAGATTAATAGATAGAAAAAATGAATCAGGAGAAGCTAATTTAAAGAAACTTTCTTATATCGTTGTATTAATAGATGAGCTTGCTGATTTAATGCTTGTTGCAGCAAAAGAAGTAGAAGATTCAATAATGAGAATAACACAGATGGCTCGTGCGGCTGGTATTCACTTAATAGTAGCAACACAAAGACCATCAACGGACGTTATAACTGGAGTTGTAAAAGCAAACATCCCATCTCGTATATCATTTGCCGTTTCATCTTCAATAGATTCAAGAACAATCCTTGATATGACAGGAGCTGAAAAATTAATTGGTAAAGGTGATATGTTATTCTTACCAATGGGTGAAGGTACTCCAACTAGAATTCAAGGTTCATTTATTTCTGAAGAAGAAGTTCAAAGGGTAGTTGACTATACGGTAAAACAGCAAAAAGCTAAATATGATGAGAAGTTTACTAACATAACAGATAAACCACAAGGAGCTTCAAGTTATGATGAAAAAGATGACCAATACGATGATCCTTTATATAATGAAATAGTAGATTTTGTTATAAAAAGTGGAAAAACTAGTGCATCTCTTCTTCAAAGAAAATATAGACTAGGTTATAATAGAGCAGCTAGAATGATTGATTTATTAGAAGAAAGAGGCATTGTTGGACCTCCTAATGGTTCTAAACCTCGTGAAGTTTTAGTTAAGTATGAAGATAACAGTAATGAGGAAGAAGAATAAAGTAAAAAAGCTGATAAAATTTTATCGGCTTTTTACTTTTTGGATATAATAGTTATTTTGGAATAGAAACAAGTTAAGTACATGTTTTCTTAACATTTAATATACTCCTTTTTCTTTTTTTGTTATTCTAACATAAATAATAAAATAAGCAATGTTTTTATGCTATAATTAATAAGAAGTAAAATTTAGTATATGTTTATTTTGAATTATCATTAAAATAACTGTCATAATAAAAAAGAGGTGAAAATCATGAAAATTATAAAAACAATAATAAATAATATACCAGTAACTTGTATAAAAACTAATAAGTTTAAATCTTTTTGTGGAGGACTATATTTTAAACAGCCATTTGAAAAAGATAAATTAACGATAAAAAGTTTATTAAGAAGAATTATGATATATTCTTGCAAAAAGTATGATACTAATGAAAAATTAAATATAAATACTTTAGAAAATTATGATGCATATTATGATGCTTCTTTTTCTAGGTATGGAGCTTATGTAATAACTAGTTTTAGGTTTGCAGGGGTAAATGATAAGTTTATTGATGAAGAAGTTACCGATAATATAATTGATACTTTTTGTGAAATAGTTTTTAATCCTAATGTTAAAGACAAAGCGTTTGATAAAAAAACTTTTGATTTGAAATTTCAGCAAATGAAGACTTCTTTAGAAAATGAAAAAGAAAATCCTAGAAATTATTGTTATAAAAAATTATTAGAAAAAATGGGTGGAAATCTGCCTTATAGTTATCATTCGAATTTAGAAGATTTAGCTAAAGCAACTCCTGAATTGTTATATGATGAATATTTAAATTTAATAAATAATAGTGAAATAGAACTTGTTTTAGCTGGGGATTTTGATTTTGAAAAAGTAGCAGAAAAAATACTTGGTAAATTAAAAACAAAGGTATTTAAGGAACCTAAATTTTTAGAAAATGTAAATAGTAATGAAAAACTAAAAGAATATGAAGAAAAATTTAATACTAATTCTTCAATTATATTTTTAGGGATGAAGTGTTTTAATTTAACTCCTTTTGAAAGATCTTATGTTATGCCTATTTTTTCTGGAATATTAGGTGGTGGGGCATCTTCTAGATGTTTTAACATGGTAAGAGAGGAAAATTCTTTAGCGTATTATTGTTATTCAAAATATGAAAAAGATGATGGGTTATTAAGTGTTTATGCAGGTATTGATAAAGAAAATTATAATAAGACTAAAGATATTATTTTAGAAGTTATAAAAGGGATGGATAATATTAAGGAAGAAGAATTATGTAGGGTAAAAGAAGAATATATAGCTTCTATTAAAGAGAATGAAGACTATAATTTAAGACTTTTATCGATGAGTTATTATTGTGATTTTTATGAAGAAGGAAGTTCTTTAGAAAGAGTAGAAAATGTAAAAAAAGTTACGTTACAAGATCTTTTTTGTGTAGCTAAAAAAATAAAAGTTGATTCAATTTACTTCTTAAGAGGTGAAAAATAATGAGAGAAATAAAAATTAATAAAGTTAATGAAATAATCTATGAAGAAAAATTAGAAAATGGTTTAACTATATTTTTGTATAAAAAACCAGATTTTCAAAATAAATTTGCTTTTTTTCAAACTAGGTATGGAGCTATTGATAACGAATTTATACCTAATGAAGAAAAGGATTACAAAAAGTATCCTCTAGGTATAGCTCATTTTTTGGAACACAAATTATTTGAATCTAATGATGATAGTAATGTATTTGAGTTGTTTGAAAAAAATGGATCTTATGTTAATGCCGCAACTTCTTATGATAAAACTTATTATTATTTTTCTACTGTAGATAATTTTGAAAGTAGTTTAAAAACTCTTATAGATTTTGTACAAAGCCCTTATTTTACTGATGAAAATGTAGAAAAGGAAAAAGGAATAATAGAGCAAGAAATAGACATGGTTAATGATGATCCTTCAAGATTCTTATTCCAAAAACTTATTAGTAATGTTCTTGTAGAAAGTAATTACAAAGAAGATATTGCCGGATCTAAAGAATCAATAGCAAAGATTACTAAGGAGGATTTGTATGAATGTTATAATACATTTTATAATCCCTCAAATATGTTTTTGGTAATAGCTGGAGATATAGATATTAATAAAACCATAGAAATAATAAAAGAAAATCAGGCAAATAAAAAGTTAGAAGGTGTTAAGCAAGTAAAAAGAAAAAGGGTTATAGAACCGGATTTTGTTAATAAAAAATATGAAGAATTTGTTCATAATGTTGAGTCTCAAAAAGTAGGTTATTGTTACAAAATTAATTTACCTCGATTAGAAAGAGATAAAAAATTCTTATTTTTAAGATATGTGGATATTTACTTTAAAATATTATTTGGTGATACTTCTGATTTTAGTGATAACCTTATAAAAGATAAAATAGTAAAATCTTATTTTTCGTATGATTATGAGATGTTAAAAAATGAAAATTATAATTTGTTATTATATTTTACTGCAAATGTAATAGATAAAGCTGCTTTTGAAAAGAAACTTAAGGAAGCTTTAAATAAAAGAGACAATATGAAGGAACTATTTGATCTTTGGAAGAAAAATTATGTTTCACATTACGTTTTGAGCTTTGACTCTTTAGAATCAGTTGTTAGTTTTATAAGAATAAATTATAATGAATTTGGAGAGGTACCTAATAATATTTATGATTTAGTTTCAAGCTTAAATTATGATGATTTTAAAAAGGTTATTAACTTCTTGCACTATGATAATTATTGCGAAGTAATCTTAAAACCTACAAAGGAGTGATACAATGTTAAAGGTAGAAAATGTTACTAAATATTACGGTGATTTTAAAGCGGTAGATAATCTTTCCTTTAGTGTTAAAAAGGGAGAAATTTTCGGGCTTTTAGGTGTTAATGGAGCTGGAAAAACAACTACATTTAGAATGATTATGAATTTAATTGAACCATCTTCTGGAAATATAACTTTTGATGGAAGAAAAATAAATTATGACATAACAGATAAAATAGGTTTCTTAACCGAAGAAAGAAGTTTATTAACTAAGATGACTGTTAAAGAACAAATTCTTTTTTATGGGGCTTTAAAATCACTTGATAATGATGTTATTTTAAAAAGATTGGATAAACTTTTAGAAAGGTTTGGAATTAGCGAATATAAAGATAGAAAAATAAATACTTTATCTAAAGGAAATCAGCAAAAGGTACAGTTTATATCCGCTATCATAAATGAACCTTCATTATTAATACTAGATGAACCATTTTCTGGTTTGGATCCTATTAATATTGAATTATTTAAAAGTGTTATATTAGAATTAAAAGAAAAGGGTACTTCTATAATTTTTTCCTCTCACAGGATGGATCATGTAGAACTATTTTGTGAAAAATTAGTTATATTGGTAAAGGGAAAAACTGTTTTAGAAGGTTATTTAAAAGATATTAAAAAAGACTTTAGAATAAAAAGAATTGTCATTGAAGGTGACGTAAATAAAAAAGATTTATTAAAGATAAATGGTGTTTTAAGTGTAAATGAAAACGCAAATGGTTTTATTGTTAATATAGAAGATGAAAAGTTTGCAAAAGATATTTTTAATTATTTAAAGACTAGAAAAAATATTAATAAGTATGTGGTAGAAGAACCAACGCTTGAAGAAATTTTTGTTGCAAAAGTAGGTGAAGCTTATGGAAAATAAATTTAAATTTTTGATGAAAACTAGTTTGTTAAAAAAAATAAAGAATAAGTGGTTTTTAATAGCTAATATTATTGTTGCAATTGTAATTGTTGGATTAGTTAATATTGATTCTATTATAAGTTTTTTTGGTGGGGACTTTAATAATGATCTAAAAATAAGTGTAATAGATGAAACAGGATATTATGAAACAATTGAAAATAATCTAAAAAATGTCGATAAATATTTATCAAATTCAAAGGTAGTTATCGAAAAGAATAATGATGATATAAAAGAAGCAAAAAAGAAAATAAAAGGTAAAGATGATATATTAATCGTGGTAAAAAATGATGAAGAAAATACTTTTAAAGTGGATTTTATAAGTGATTCTTATGTAGATACGGTAAGGTATCAAGCTATTGTAGCTAGTTTAAATAGTGCAAAAAGTATGATAGCTCTTTCAAAATCAAATATAGATCCTAATGAGCTTGCTAAAATAAATAAACAAGTAGAAGTAAATAGAGTCTTTATTGATGAAGAAAAATCTAAAGAAGAAGAGGATTCAAAATTCATTTTATCCATAGCGTCAACCGTTATTGTGTTACCTTGTTTTATGCTTATAGTATTCTTAGTGCAAATGATAGGTGCCGAAATAAATGAAGAAAAATCAACTAGAGGAATGGAGATAATAATAGGAAACGTATCTCCTAAAGCTCATTTTTTTGCCAAAGTATTATCAAGTAATGCTTTTGTACTTATACAAGGAATATTATTATTACTTTATAGTGGAATTGGGTTAATTGTTAGAAAATTTACAACAAGTAGTTCTAATTTGGTTTCTAAAGCAACTTCTATGATGGATTTTTCTGAAATAATTAAAATCTTAAAAGAAGGTGGCATAGTTGATAAACTTGGTTATGTTATACCTTTAGTTTTAATCTTATTATTGCTAAGTTTTTTAGCTTATTCTCTTTTGGCTGGAATTTTAGCTTCAATGACAACTAATATGGAAAACTACCAACAATTACAAACGCCTCTTATGATAATTAGTGTAATAGGATTTTATTTAATTTTTATTTCAACAGCTTTTCCAGGAGCAACTTTTATAAAAGTTGTAAGCTGCATTCCTTTAATATCAATTTCTTTAGCGCCTTCATTATTCTTATCTGGAGAGATAGGGGTTGGAATATTAATAATTGCAATTTTATTATTAATAATATTAAATTATGTACTTATAAAATATGGTCTTAAAATTTATAAAGTAGGAATTCTTAACTATTCTGAAACTGACTTATGGAAAAAAATGTTTAAAGCTGTTAAAGAAAAATAATAATATTAAAAAGAATTAATTTTACTTAATTCTTTTTATTTTATTTTTTATAATTTGTTGAAAATAAGCAAAAAATAGATTAAAATATAACTTAAGGGAGGTGACTACTATGAAAGAAATTAATATTTTGCCAGCTGACACTTTTGTAGTAGTTAACCGCACTATATTAAGTGAAAAAGATAGAAGGCTAATTAGTTTATTATATCAACCAATAATAGGTAGTATAGCTACAAGTTTATATTATACATTGTGGTCAGATTTAGATAGAACAGAATTATTAAGTAATGAATATACTCATCATCATTTAATGATGAGTTTAAGAATCAAAATGGACGCAATAGTTGTTGCAAGAAAAAAACTTGAAGCAGTAGGTTTATTAAAAACATTCTTAAAAAAAGGAAATGTCAATTCTTATGTTTATGAATTATATTCTCCTATTTCAGCTTCGGAGTTTTTTAACCATCCCATACTAAATATAGTTTTGTATAACAATATAGGAAAAAAAGAATATGAAGAATTACTTTCTTACTTTAAAATTCCTAAAATAAATTTATCTTCTTATGAAGAACTTACTTGTAGTTTTGATGAAGTATTTGAGCCTGTAGCTGGAACTACTTATGATATTTTAAATGAAGATATAAGGGTTAATAAAACAGGACAAATAAAACTTGATAATGCTTTTGATTTTGATTTGTTAATTTCTTCTGTTCCAACAGGAGTTATTACTACCAAAACTTTTAGTAGGGAAGTTAAAGAATTAATTAATAATTTATCTTTCGTATATAATTTAGATGCCTTAGAAATGAAATCTTCAATTTTAAATTCTATTAAAGAAAACGGACTTATTGATAAGACTTTATTAAGAAAGAACGTAAGAAATTATTATAAATATCAAAATGAAAGTAAGCTTCCTTCATTGGTTTATAAAAGTCAACCTGAGTACTTACGAAATCCTGTTGGTGCAGAAGATAAAAGAGCTAAAATGATTTATGTTTTTGAAAATACAAGTCCTTATAATTTTCTTAAAGGAAGAAGTAATGGGGCAAAGCCTTCGGCTAGGGATTTAAATGTTTTAGAATCTTTGCTTAATGATTTTAAGCTTAATCCTGGAGTAGTAAATGTATTAATTGATTATGTTCTAAAGATAAACGATAAAAAATTAACAAGAGCATTTTTAGAGACAATCGCTTCACAATGGAAAAGACTTAATATTGAAACCGTGGAAGAAGCCATGAGAGCTGCTGAAAAAGAACATAAAAAATTAAAGAAGCAAAATGATGTAAAACAAGTAAATAAAGTTATAAATAATGAAGCATTACCAGAATGGTTTAACCAAAATATAAAGAAAGAAAAACTTAGTGATGATGATGAAAAATCTCTTAAAGATATGTTAAAAGAATTTTCTTAAAGGAGTTTTATATGAATGAACAAATAGATTATAATTCTTTAAATAAAAAGATTTTTGAAGCTAGTAAACTAATAAATGATAAAAAAATTTTAAAAGCAAAAAGTATTTTGGAGGAATATCTTAATAAAACTTTAAAACTTTATAAAGATAAAGAAGCTACAAATTATTCTTTTAATAATTTAACAGAGTTTTACTTGTTTGTTAATATTTCCAATCCTAAGAAAAAAATTAGGTGGATTAACCTATTAGGACATAAGGCTTATAGACTTTTAGGTTATATATTAATTGAAGAAGGAAAATATGATGATGCTTTAAAAAAGTTAACGCTAGCTTTAAAAAATAATCCCATTGATGTCGAAAGTTTTTTTGAAATTGTAGAAGCATATAAAATGTCAGGAGATTTAGAAAAAATGAAGGAAACGTTGGATTCATTTTTTGATTATCTATACACACCTTCCTTTTTATCAAGATATTATCGTAATCTTGGCTTTTATTATATTGAAAAAAAAGAATTTAAATTAGCTTTTTCTTTTTACTTAATTAGTTTGGAATATGAGTATAATCAATTTGCTTTAAGCGAAATGTTATACATAAGGAAAACTCTCGGTGATATGAATTTTAATTTGGAAAAGAAAGAGGCAGTTAAATTAATAAAAGAAAGTGGTATAAAAATAGGAGTCTCAGATAAAGTTATGAAGTTATTAAAAAATTTGTCTTTAGATCCGAAAGTAAATAATTCTAATCCTATGTTTATAAAACAATTAAAAGAAAATATAGTTACGTTATCTAAAACAGTTAAATAGGTGAGTATTATGGAAAAAATTAGTAATATAAAAAATGTAAATGATTTAAACTACAAACTTAAAGTTTCTCTTGAAGAAGCTAAAAGAGACGAAAAGTTTAAGAATTTTATTCAAAGTATAAATCTTTCTGATGATGAATTAATGAAGCATACTTCTTCCCTAAAAGATAGTTTCAAGGAATATCAAAATTGTTTACAGTGCAAAAATTTATTTGAATGTAAAAATAATATTAATGGGTACTGTTATTTACCAGTATTAAAAGATGGAATGCTTTCTTTTTCCTACGTTGCCTGTAAGTACAAAAATAAAAGTATAAAGGAAAATTTTTATTTAAAAAATGTTACTGCAATAGATATTCCAAGAGAAATTAGAGAAGCAAAAATGAAGGATATTTATACTGATGATAAAAATAGGGTAGAAGTTATTAAATGGATGATGAATTATATAAAAAAATGTAAAAGTGGAGAATTTGATAAAGGTCTGTTTTTGCATGGAAACTTTGGGTGTGGAAAAACATATCTTATATCTGCTATGTTTAATGAATTAGCTAAAAACAAAGTAAAAAGTGTTATTGTTTATTGGCCTGAGTATTTAAGAAGCTTAAAGTCAAGTTTTCAATCAAGTAGTAATGATGAATTTAAAGAAAAGTTTAACGAAATCAAATTTGCAAAACTGCTTTTAATAGATGATTTAGGGGCTGAGAGTGTAACTGCTTGGAATAGGGATGAAATATTAGGTACTATTCTTCAATACAGAATGCAAGAAAGCCTACCAACTTTTATAACTTCTAACTTAGATATTAAAGAGCTTGAAGAACATCTTTCTATAACTACTAATAATAAGTCTGAAAAAGTTAAAGCAAGAAGAATAATAGAAAGAATAAAACAATTAACCTTAGATATGGAAATGATAAGTAAGAATAGAAGAAATTGATTCTTCTATTCTTCATTTTGATAAGTTAATTCCTCAATATAGTTTTCTAATAATGTTTTAATTTCTTTGCTACTTAAAATATTCATTTTTATATTAGGAAATTTTTTATAATTAACATTTAAATTCAGTACTTGAGCAAATATTAAATATTCTCTCCATAAAGGATACTGTTCCAACTGAATTTCCTTAATATTAGAAAAATCTTTTAAAAAATTTTTAAATGAATTAACTAAATATTTTTTTGCCCAACCTTTTTTTGATAATTCTTTGTTAATTTGTTTGTTTATTTTTTCATATAAATAAGTAGGAATTATAAGTAGTCCACTTACCAAAAACGCTTGAACAAAATCCTGCTCATGTTCTATGTTATACTTGTAGACACTTAAAAAATACGTTATAGCAAACGTTAAAAATATTGCTGAATAAGTTAAAAAGAATATGAGTGTCGTACTTAGTATTTTTTTTTGAGTTATTATTTCTTCATATAAAAGTTCTTCTTCAATAGCATCTTTCCATTTATTTATGCTAAAGTCATTTTTATTTTCTGAAAATAAATAATCATAAATATAAAATTCACTTGATTTTGTGGGTATTTCTAAATTTTTTTTGAAAAATTTTACTTTGTTATCTTCTGTTTTAACAAGGTCTATAAAACCTTTAGCATATAAATTTAATATTGTAAGTTTTATATCTTTTTTTAAATTCATATTTCTTTTGTTAAGAAAAGATATTTCGCAAACGCTAGAATCTTTTGGTAGTTCTCTTATATATTTGTATGAATAGTTCAGTTTTTTAAAAGCTACTATCTGTCTGATTTTTTTGATTATTAAATTAATTATTATAAATATTAAAAAAATTATTAATACAACCCAAAGATTATAGTTAAAACTAATAAAGGTAATAAAAACTAAAATTAATAATTTAAAATGAGAAAAGGCTGAAATAAAAAAAGCTTTTAAACCTAAAATGATTTTTTGAACCTTATTTGCTTCCGAATATTTAGGAAAGTTTTTAGTGTTTAATTTTAAAATAATAATCGCAAATATTAAAAATAAATTATAAATCATTGTAAGAAAGTTCATATAAACTCACATTCCTTTCACTTCGTTCAATGCACACATAGTTATGAAACCTTGAACAAAATTTATTTTATTTATATAATACAACCCTGAAGGA
>CASDZZ010000019.1 GCA_949285875.1 uncultured bacterium
GACCTTTTGAAGCCATAAGAAAACACCTCCTTTCGGAAGTGTATTCTATCATATTATAGTTTTTTTAGAAATGTCTCCCCAGAGGGGTGCATTTCAATTAACTAGTAGTTTTTTTATTTTTTTTCATGCTATTTCGTGTTATAATGATACTGGTGATAGTATTGATTTATTTAGATTATTCAGCAACAACATTTCCAGATAAAAAAGTTTTAAAAGAATTTAAAAATGTTGCAAAAAAATATAGGGGTAATCCTAATTCCTCTCATAAATTAGGAAGGCTAGCTTCTGAAAAAATAGAGCTTTGCTCAAATCAAATTTTAAAATTATTAGAAGCTAATTTTTTTGAAGTTATTTATACTTCAGGTTCTAGTGAAGCTAATAATTTAGCAATTAAGGGAATTTGTAGTGCAAATAAAGGTAAACACATTATAACAACGAAACTGGAGCATTCTTCGGTAATAGCACCTATTAGTAGACTATGTCAAAATGGTTATGAAGTTAGTTTTGTTAATTTGAATCCCGCTGGGACTGTTGATTTAAAACATTTAAAATCTTTGATGAGAAAAGATACGGTATTAGTTTCTATAGTAGCAGTTGATAGTGAGCTAGGGATTAAACAAAATTTAAACGGTATTTCAAAAATATTAAAAGAATTTCCTAATTGTTATTTTCATGTTGACGCAACGCAAGCTATAGGTAAAACTAAACTTGATTTTTCAAAGGCTGATTTAGTAAGTTTTTCTGCCCATAAATTTTTTGGAATAAAGGGAATAGGTTGTTTGTTAAAGAAAAAAAATGTAAAAATTTTACCACAAATTGATGGTGGTAAATCAACAACTAAGTATAGAAGTGGAACTCCGGCATTAGAATTAATCGTATCTTTAAAGAAAGCTTTGGAGTTAGCACTTAATAATCAAGAAAAAAAACTTCTTTATGTAAAGTCTATAAGTAAAGACTTGAAGGCTTTTTTGGAAACTTTTGAAGGAATCACAATTAATAATACTTATAAAAGTATTGATCAGATTATTAATTTTAGCATTTTAAATTCTAAAAAATTAGTTGCGTTATTAGATGAACAAAACGTTTTTTTATCTACGAAGAGTGCTTGTAGTAGTTCTGATGAATCATCTAAAGTAATCATGGAGTTATACAAAGATGACAAAAGAGCTTCAAATAGTATAAGGATAAGTTTATCTTATACTACGACAAAAAAAGAAATAAAAAAATTTAAAGAAATATTTAGAGAATGTTATGAGAAGTTAGGTGATTAGGTGAAAATATTAAAATTTAATGCAGTTTGGTGTCCTAGCTGTTTGGTTATGAAAAAAAATTGGAAAGAAATTGAAAGTGAAACAAAAACTTACGAAATAATAGATTTTGATTATGATTTTGATGAAGATGAAGTAAAAAAATATAATGTCGGTGATAAATTACCAGTAGCTATTTTAACTGATGATGAAGGAAATGAGATAAGAAGGATAGTCGGTGAAAAAAATAGTAAGGAATTATTACAGTTTATACGAGGTTAAAAGTAATGAAAAAAGTTTTAAATGTATTTTTAGTTGGGATATTATTATTTTTAGTTTTATTTCCTTCTTTTGTTAGGGCTGAAAATAAAGAAGTAAACGTTTATCTTTTTTATGGAAAAACATGCCCACATTGTGAAGAAGCATACGAATATTTTACTTCTATTGAGGATAAATATAATTTAAAAATATATAGGTATGAAGTTTGGTATAATGATGAAAATCAAAAAAAGATGCAAGATGTAGCAGATTTGTTAGATGTTAATGTTTCGGGAGTTCCTTTTGTTGTTATAAATAATACTCCCATTTCTGGATTTTCTAAAGGAATTACGGATCAAACGTATCTTTACCATATAAAGCAAGATAAAAAAAATGATTTTGCTGATAAAGTTGGCGTGAAACTTGGTATTTTAGATGAGAGTGAATTAGAAAAGGAAACCTTGACTGAAGAAGGAAAAAAACAAAGTTATAAAATAAGTATTCCTTTGATAGGAGATGTTAAGTTAGAATCATTATCTCTTCCTATTCTCTCGGTACTTTTAGGAATAGTAGATGGATTTAATCCTTGTGCAATGTGGATTTTGTTATTTTTAATAAGTTCACTTATAAACATGAAAAATAAAAAGAAATTATGGATTTTAGGTACTATATTTTTATTAACTTCATCTATTGTTTACATGGCCTTCATGGTTTCTTGGCTTTCTTTTGCCAAAATGATTAAAGGGGTTGCTTTAATTAGATTAATAATAGCTATTATTGCCCTTGTGGCAGGATACTTAAATATAAAAAATTACATTGAATCATTATATAAAGACGATGGCTGTTCGGTTGTGAATAATTCTAAAAGGAAAAAAATATTTGCTAAAATCAAAAAAATTATAAATGAAAAAAGTTTTGCCTTAGCTATAGTTGGTATAATTTTTCTGGCAGCTTCAGTAAATTTAATTGAGCTAGCTTGTTCGGCAGGATTACCTGTAATTTACACACAAATTTTGGCAATGAATGATTTAACTTCAGTGCAATATGCTTTATATATTCTTCTTTATATACTTTTCTTTATGTTAGATGATTTAATTGTTTTTGCAATTGCTATAAAAAGTTTTGAATTAGCTGGAATTTCAAATAAATATAGTAAATATTCCCATTTAATTGGCGGTTTAATTATGTTTATAATAGGTATATTACTTATCGTTAAACCAGAATGGTTGATGTTTAATTTTTAGAAGAGGTGATAACTTGGGTACTTTATATGTTGTTGCAACACCAATAGGTAATTTAAAAGATTTATCTTTTAGAGCTATTGAGACTCTTAAAAATTGTGATCTTATCTTGGTAGAGGATACCAGGCAAACTATTAAACTTCTTAATCACTATGATATAAAAAATAAAATGGTTTCGTATCATAAATTTAATGAAAGAGAAAAATGCGAGAAAATATTAGAAGAGTTAAAAAATGGAAAAGATATAGCTTTGGTTTCTGATGCTGGAACTCCTTGTATTTCTGATCCGGGATATATACTAATACAAAGACTAAGACAAGAAAATATAAATATTTTGGTAGTGCCAGGTTGTTCTGCGGTTATTTCGGCTTTATCAGTAGGTGGTTTAGATACATCTTCCTTTGGTTTTTATGGCTTTGTTCCTACCGTAAAAAATTTAAGAGACGAATTATTTGAAGATATTAAAAACTCTTCATTAAAAACAAAAGTTGTTTATGAGTCTCCAAAAAGAATAATTAAGTTTTTAGAAGAATTAGCTTTAAAAATTCCAAATTGTAATGTTTGTATTTGCTCGGAGCTTACCAAAGTACATGAAAAATATTTTTACGGAAAAATAGTGGATGTATTAAAAAATATGAAAGAAAATGATAATACCGAAAAAGGAGAATATGTTATTCTTATTAGTAATGACCATGAGGAAAATTTAAAAGAAACCTTTAGTTTAGAAGCTATGATAGTAGATGATATGATTAAAAATAGATGCTCCCTAAAAGAAGCAATAAAAAATGTTAATGGGAATAATAAAAATATTTCTAAAAAAGAAATTTATAATGCGAGTTTAAATTTAAAAGAAATCTTTAAAAGTTAAAAACCACACGAATTATTTTACGTGTGGTTTTGATAGTTTTAATACTTCTACATAATTTTTTCCGGAAATACTTACTACATCTTCTAGAATTGAACCATTTACCTTTTTATTAATTTTGGATGCAATTCTTTTCTTGCTTTCAGATTCTTTTTTTGTATATTCACTATCAACATAACCTGTTGTAGGTAAAAAACAATTAATACCTAAAGTTAAAGCAACAAGTAAGATTTTATCTATATCATCATCTAAATTATCAATTATTATATTATCCATATATTGGTATGATAATACATTTAGTGACTTTGGAAACTCTATATTTCTTTTTAATCTACTATCGATAATTGATGGCATTAGATATTTATAAAGACGTCCATATTTTTCTTTAGTATTAATAAAATTTATGTTATTAATACTTTTATTTTCAGTCTCATTGCTTACTATGTTTACTTCCTTTTTTATATTACTTAACATATCAGAACAAATTGGTGTTCTTTCTCCATAAATAAAGTCAAGGTCACTAAATTCATATACATTTCCTTTAATACCTAACTCATTCATTATTTCTGCTGTTATTAGTAATCTTTCTTTATGTTCCTCTAACCAATCTTGATATTTTATTGTTTTTCTAAACTCTTTAAGATTTAAAGGTCCAAAATCATTTTCTTTTCCGTATTTTGTATTAATATAACGTATCACTTTATTACCTTCTTTTTTTGCGTAGTGATGTTGATATTAACATTATTTGATAATAAAGTCAAGTTTTATTTAAATTTATCATATAAATAATTATGAAGAAGTATATTTTATTTAATTTGTTTATACAAATTTTTATGTTAATAGTCTCCGTAGAATTATTCTATTTGATTAATTTTATTAAATTTTTAGTACTTTTGCTTTTAACATTTTTAATTTTTCTTCCTACGGTATATGAAAAAATTTTTGATTATAAATTAAAAGAAAAAAATCATTTTTTATTCACTTTCTTATGTATAATAATATTTATTATTTTAATTGTTTTTTTATAACTTTGTTATATAATATAGATATATAATATTTTAAGAGGTATGATATGAGGCAAAACTATAATGATATAATTGATATTTTATTAACTATTAATAAGGACGAAGAGATTTCTAAAAATATAGCTGTTTCTGGGAGTATTGTACCTTATATAATAGCTGGAAAGGAATCAGAAGAATTTCACACAGACTTTTATATACTTGTTAAAGAAAAGAAAATAAATACTGTAAGAAGTAAAATGAAGGAACTATCAAAAGAATTTGAGATAGATTTTGTTTCGGATTCTACTAATTATTACAGAAAAGATTTCGGTTTTAAAATGAAGTATCAAAATACTATTGTTGGATTTTTCCCTTACAGTTTAATAGATAAAAATTTAACAATTAAAACTTATTCTATTAGTAATGATGAAGAAAATAAAAAAATAATTTACAAAGTAAGAATGGTACCTAACATTTCTAAGAATTGCGTTATAAAATATGCTAGATTTACTAATGAAGAACGTTTAAGAATAGTGTCTCCTGAATTTATTTTAGTTGATAAGGAATTAAAGGAAAAGCAGCCTGGAAATCCTACAAAAGAAACCGTAGATTTATTAGAAAAAATATGTGATGAAACAATTGTAAAAATGATAAGAAAGAGCATGATAAATCAAGACGTAGTAATAACCTCAGCTAACCTTAATATATTTAATCAAAGAAAAAATATATTATTAATTGGTGCGGTTGTAATAGTAATAATATTTATTATTTTACTTTTGTTAGTGTTGTAATACATGAGAAGAATAATTTTTCATATAGATGTTAATAATGCTTTTTTATCATGGTCAGCAGTTGAAATGTTAAAGAATGGAAGTAAATTAGATATAAGAACAATCCCTTCGGTAGTTGGTGGTGATGAAACAAAAAGAAGAGGGGTTGTACTAGCTAAATCTATGCTTGCTAAAAAAGCGGGTATAGTAACAGGAGAACCTCTTTATTTAGCAAGAAGAAAGGTTGATAAGCTTTTTGTTGTTAATTCTAATAGGGAAAAATATAAAGAATATTCAGATAAATTTTATAACATTCTTTGTAAATATTCTCCTGTCATAGAAAGATATTCAATAGATGAATGTTTTATGGATATGACGGGTATGGAAACTATGTTTGGAGATCCAGTAAAGCTAGCATATAAAATTAAAAATGAAATTTATGAAACTCTTGGCTTTACCGTAAATGTTGGGGTTGCCAACTCTAAATTATGTGCTAAGATGGCTAGTGATTTTGAGAAGCCTAATAAAGTTCATACTCTTTTTGATGAAGAAATAAAAGAAAAAATGTGGCCTTTAAATGTTGATGAATTATTTATGGTAGGTAAAAGTTCAAGTAAAAAGTTACATGAGTTAGGAATTGATAAAATAGAAGATTTAGCTAAAGCAGATATTAATATGCTTTCTAGGTATTTTAAATCATTAGGAAAAATGTTTTATGAGTATGCCAATGGAATTGATAATTCTCCTGTGGAAAGACCTGCACCAAAAAACCAGGGAATAGGTCATTCTACAACTCTTCCTTATGATTATGAAGATATAGTAAGTTTAAAAAAAGTTATTAGAGAATTATCTGATAAGGTTGGGATAAGATTAAGAAATGAACAAAAATATGCAACGGTAATCTCTGTTCAACTAAAAAATAATTCCTTTTTTAATTATCAACATCAAAAAAAATTAATTAACCCTATTTCTTCTAATGAAGACATATATGAAAATGCTTGTATTTTGTTAAAGGATATGTGGAAAGGTGATCCGATAAGATTAGTAGGACTTAGGGTTAGTGATTTTACGGATAAAACTTACGAACAAATATCTTTATTTGAAGAAGTTGGTAAAACTGAAAAGAGAGATAAAGTTCAAAGAGCGATTGATGAAATAAATAGTAAATTTGGCTCTAATACAATAAAAAGTGCTTCATTATTTACTAAAAAAGAAAAATAATTTATGTTATATATTGATTTTATTTAATATGTTTGTTAAAATACTACTAGCATTTAATTAATGTGGGCAAACATATATATGGCGGAGTTGGTGAAGTGGTTAACACTCTGGTTTGTGGCACCAGCATGCATGGGTTCGATTCCCATACTCCGCCCCATAAGAAAATAACTTACGAATTTTAAAGTCCGTAAGTTTTTTTTAATTGTTAATTTTTTTAGCTTTAGCAAAATGCTTGGAATTTTTAACTTTATTATAAATATATGCAAATAATAACATAAACGAAATTTCTATAAGGATTATTTGCCACTGTGTAATGGAAAACATAGAAGCTAACTTAGAAGAGTAGGTAATCATTCCAATTGAAATAGTTTTTGCAAACACGGCTATTGGTAAGAGTATTTTCAAAGGGGTTCCGCCGATAGCTGCACCAATACAAACTATCTCATCAGGTAAGATAGGGACTGCAAACAAAATTCCTGTTGTTAGAAAAGGATTAGTAGATACAAATTTTTTATAAGTTTTATATTTTGGATTTTTTTTGAATTTTGTTAAATATTTTTTACTTAAGTAGGCTGTTATTTTATACATAAAAATAATTCCTATTAAAATACCTGTTAAGGCAATAAAAAAAGCTTTATTAGGACCTAACATTATTGTTCCAGACAAAATAGTAGTTGCCTCGGGAACTGGCAGGCAGATAGGTTGTAATAAACATAATAAAAAAAATAGTAAATATTTCATATTTTCACCTACACTAATTATATCATAATAATACTAAAAAAATGAAGCTAATATTTTAGTTGTGCACAAAAATAGATTTTAGTGATATAATATAACATAGATGAAACCTTATAAAGAGTGATGGAGGGACTGGCCCTTTGAAATCACAGCAACCTATTAAATTAGGTGCTAAAGCCGGATGATAAGGACGAAAACTTCTTCTTTATTTAGTTTCATTTATAAAGGAGGAGTTTTTATTATGAAATTATATTCAAATGAAATAGTATTTAGAGGACATCCAGATAAGGTTTGCGACCAAATAAGTGATGCTTTATTAGATGCTTACTTAAAAGAAGATAAAACATCAAGGTGTGGTATTGAAGTAATGGGTGGTAAAGGTAAAATATTTATAACTGGTGAAGTAACTTCTAAAGCTAGTGTTGATGTAGAAGAAGTTGTTAAGAAGGTGCTTAATGATGTTGGTTATGATAGTAATTTTGAAATAATTAATAACTTAGGTATTCAAAGCCAGGATATAGCACTTGGTACTAATGATAGTGTAGGAGGAGCAGGTGATCAAGGGATGATGTTTGGTTATGCTTGCTCTGATACTAAAGAGTTACTTCCTACCGCTATGGTAATTTTGCAAAAGCTAAGTATTTGGTATGACAATGCAAGATTAAAATATAAAGCTTTAAGACCAGATGGAAAGGCTCAAATAACGGGTTATTATACAGATGATATGAAATTAACAAAAATAAAATATTTTACTATTTCGTATCAAAATGATGAAAAAGATAGAAGTTTCACTGATAATTTAATAAAGCAAGCTTGCCTTGATATTTGTAAGGAATATGATGTTGAAATAGAAAAGTTTTTAATAAATCCAACTGGTAAATTTTTTATAGGTGGCTTTGATGCAGATGCAGGATTAACAGGAAGAAAAATAGTTGTAGATAGTTATCAGTCTTTTGCACCTGTTGGAGGTGGTGCATTTAGTGGTAAAGATCCTAGCAAGGTAGATAGATCTGCTGCTTATAAAGCTAGGTTAATAGCTAAAGATTATTTAAAAAAATATAATCTTAAGTGGTGTAAAGTTCAGCTTAGTTATGCTATTGGTATTGCAAAACCTCTAGCTATTTACATAGAAAGTGATAAGGGTAATATTGAGGTAGAAGAGAAATTATATGATGAATGTACACCTAAAAATATAATTAAAGATTTAGACTTACTTAATATTTGTTATGAAAAGAAAGCAATGTTTGGACATTTTGTAGATTAATAATATGCTGTGTAAAGAAAAATCTAAAACATTTAAGTCAAATTTTTTCAAAAGCATTTTTTTATAAGAATAGCGGGTTTTTAATTAAAACTTTGAATTACAATTTGACAAAAACGAAAATCTGATACCTGAACAGGGTAGAGCTGTAGAGAGATTTGAAAAAGAAAATATTGTTAATTATATGAAAGAGCATAAGTTGCCTTTTACTCAAAATATCTATGATGCACTATTTCAAAGATGGAAAAATGGCTACTTAGAGTTGCCAACTAAATATGTGGAATCTACAGTAAATTACGTGGATTCAGAACCTGTTGTTCCATTAAATATAAATAAAAAAATAATATAATAAAATTAAAGTTAATAATGAAATATTAACTTTTTTTTATAAAATAACATGATTATAATAATTCTATAAGAAGATTTATATAATTTTTATGTTTTAGTAACCTAAGGATTTTTTATTATATTTATTTTAAGAAAATGTACTTACCAATAATTGGTAAGTTTTTGTTACAATAAATTAGAGGTAAAGTAATGAAAACAAATTTATATAAAATTAACAATAATGTAGAAAGAATAAAGCAGGGAAGAAATACTTTATTTTTAGATCAAAGAGAATTAAAACAAGTTATTTCTAAATTGAACAAGAAAGAATATAAAGTTTACTATCCATATAAAGATAGTGAAAAAGTAATGTTATACACAGGAAAAATTCCTAAAGTAAAACTTTTTAAGATTTTTACTGTGGAAAACTTAAGGCATCAAGATATATTAGGAAGTTTATTTTCTCTAAACATAGACTCTAGTTATTTTGGTGATATTGTTCTATATGATGGTTATTTTTATCTATATGCTTCTTATGAGCTATCTAATTTCATAAAAGATAGTCTAAACATGGTTGGTAATCATAAGGTGCATTTAGAAGAAGCGCCTTTAAATTTACTTGAAAATTATGAAAGAAAATATGAAGAATATAAAATTATTGCATCAAGTCCTAGGATTGATACTATAGTTTCCAACATTATAAATTCATCTAGAAAAGTAGCAATAGATAAAATAACTAATAAAGAGGTAATAGTTAATTATGAAGTAGTAACTAAAAACTCATACGTACTAAAAGAAAATGATGTTTTTAGTATAAGAAGATATGGTAAGTATAAATTTATAGGAATTTTAAAGAGTACAAAAAATAATAATTTTATAGTTAAATTTCTAAAATATATTTAGATGATATTTTTTATAACTTCTTTTTAAATGTTATAATTTACATGTTTAGGTTGTTTAATTTTACATTATAATTTAATGATTTTAAAAATTACAAATTAACATGTTATAATAAAAAAGGAGTTGATTAAAATGGCAAGTTCTATGATACATATTGCTGTTACTAATGAAATAAATAAAGTAATTAAACGTAATAATAAAAATATTTTAATAGGTAGTATAGCTCCTGATATAGCAAAACAAATCGGAATGGATAAGAAAAAATCACATTTTCAAAAGACAAATGAGGATTTACCACAACTTGATTTATTTTTATCTTTATATAAAAATAATTTGAATGATGATTTTGTTCTTGGCTATTATATTCATTTGTATACTGACTATTTGTGGTTTAAATATTTTGAACCTGAATTTTATAAAAATGGTGTTATTTACAAATTAGATGGAAGTGTTGAAAAAGTAGAACCGGAAAAAAAGAAGGATTATTTTTATAATGATTATACTAATTTGAACATAAAGTTAATTGATCAGTATAATCTTGATTTAAGTATCTTTTACCAAGATATTCCTAAATTTAATAATATTATAAAAGAAATTCCAATGGATAAAATAAAGGTTATAGTTGATCAAGCTGGAATCATAATTGAAAATACAAAAGAAAGTAAAGCTTATTTATTTGATATGAAAATAATAAATAAATTCATTAGTACTTCAACAGAGTTTATTTTATCAAATTTAAAGGATATAGGGGTGATTTAGATGAAAGTTATATTAGTTAATGGGAGTCCTAACAAAAATGGATGTACAAATAGAGCGTTAGAAGAAATTTCAAGTACCTTAAAATTACATGGTGTTGGTAGTGAGATGTTTTGGATAGGCAATAAAGCTATATCAGGATGTATAGGCTGCGGAGCTTGTTTTAAAACTAAGAAGTGTTTTATTGACGATAAAGTAAATGAATTTCTAGAAAAAGCTAAAGATGCTGATGGTTTTATTTTTGGAACACCAGTTCATTATGCTGGACCTACTGGTTTTATAAAAGCCTTTATGGATAGAGCCTTTTATGGAAAGAAAAACTTTTTTGAATATAAACCAGCAGCTACCATAGTAAGTTGTAGGAGAGGTGGAGCAACAGCAGCCTTTGATGATTTAAATAGATTTTATACTATTTCTAATATGATAGTGGTAGGAAGTCAGTATTGGAATCAAGTCCATGGTACTAAGAAAGAAGAAGTAGAAGAAGACAAAGAAGGTTTACAAACTATGCGTACGTTAGCTAATAATATGGCTTGGATTTTAAAGTGTTTAGAGTGTGCTAGTAAAAATGGTATAAATCCTCCTGAGAAAGAGGAAAGAATATCTACTAATTTTATCAGATAGAAAAAAGAAATTCTAAGATAAAGAATTTCTTTTTTCTTCAATTATTTTTTTATTATTAATTAATCTTTCGTTATCAGGTTCCATATTTAAAGCTTTATCTATCCATAAAAGAGCATCATCTATTTCATTTAGATTATAGCAAGCTAAAGATAATAAATCATATACAGTGTAGTTCCAACTAAATGTCTCATTAATGTAACTTTTTTGATGCGTTGTTATTTTTAAAGCTTCTAGTGAGTATTTTTTTACTTCTTCCCAATTATTTAAATTATATTCTAGCAAAGCTCTTTCCATGTATGGATCTCTTAAATATGGAGCTTCATTTATAGCTTTATCAAGCCACATTTTAGCTTCATCATATCTTTTTAAATTTTTGTAACACCTTGCAATAAACCTCATTGATGCACAACGTTCGTCTTTCCAAGTCGCTGTTTTTAAATTTAGATGCTTTATTAAAGTATCAATAGCTTCATTCCATTTTCCATAATACATATACTCTCTTCCTAAGTAATGTGTATTTCTATCATTATTAGGATCTTCTTTTACTGAGAGTTCTAAAAGTGGTAAGTAACTACTTCTAGATTTATTTTTGTCTGGATAGTGATTTAATACAATTTCTGTTTGAACAGAATATTTTTCTTCTCCTTTATCATATTTTAATATTTCATGTACAGGGTTAACCCAAGTAAAACCTTCTAATTTGTGTATTTTTTCATAAAGAAAACTAACAATTGGGATGTTTTTTTCATTTAAACTCCAATTATATGTATATCTTAATCTAGTAGTATCTTTTTCCCAAGCTTTTTCTAATTTTTCTCTCCAACCTTTTTCAAAAACTTCATCTAAATCAGTACATACGCAAATATCTGTATCTTTTGGAAGCAATTTTAAAGATTCATTTCTAGCTACATCAAAACGCCATGGATTTATTATTTTTTGTTTTACATATACACCTTTTTCTTTTAATTTTAATACTGTGTTATCAATAGAACCTGTATCTAAAACATAAATTTCATCAGCTTCTTTCATTGATTCGTACCATCTATCAACAAATTTTTCTTCATTTTTAGCAATTGCGTATACACATACTTTATATTTATTCATAAAACACCACCTAATTAATTGTATTGAAATAAATTTTAAATATTATGAAAAGTATAATTTAAAAAATAAGTATATTTAATGATTTAAGGTAAGCAAATTGCTTACCTTAAACCAATTTTGATTTCTATGGTCCAGTAGGTCCAGTAGCACCTTCAGGTCCGGTAGGTCCAGTCGCGCCTTCAGGTCCGGTAGGTCCGGTAGCACCCTCAGGTCCGGTAGGTCCAGTAGCTCCTTCAGGCCCGGTAGGTCCGGTAGCACCCTCAGGTCCGGTAGGCCCGGTCGCTCCTTCAGGTCCGGTAGGACCGCTCGCACCTTGAGGTCCAGCAGGCCCAGTCGCTCCTTCAGGTCCAGTAGGTCCAGTAGCACCTTCAGGTCCAGTAGGTCCACTTGCTCCCGTAGGTCCAGTAGCACCAGTTCCTTGAGGTCCAGTAGGTCCGGTAGCACCTTCAGGTCCGGTAGGACCGGTTGCTCCTTGGTTACCTTGATTGCCCTGAGGTCCAGTAGGCCCAGTCGCTCCAGCAATACCTTGAGGTCCGGTTGGTCCAGTCGTTCCAGTACCCTGAGGTCCCGTTGGTCCAGTAGGCCCGGTAGGTCCATTTATACCTGTAGGTCCAGTAGGTCCGGTAGCACCAGTTCCTTGCGGTCCCGTTGGTCCAGTTGGCCCAGTTGGCCCAGTAGGTCCAGTAGCACCTGCTCCGGCAGGTCCGGTAGGGCCCTGAGGGATTGTTAAATTTAATACAAAATTTGGTGAAGTGCCTGTAATACTTGCTGATGCACTACTTCCTGGGGCTCCGGTGGTCACAGTTCCTATTGTTAAATTTGGTGCTGGTCCGGTTGGTCCAGTAGGTCCAGTCGCACCAGTTCCGGCAGGTCCAGTAGGCCCGGTAGGACCTTGAATACCATTAGTACCTTGAGGCCCAGTAGGACCCTGAATACCTTGTGGTCCAGTAGGTCCGGTAGGCCCAGTAGGTCCAGTCGCTCCGGCAGGAATTGTGAAATCAAATACGGCGTTTGTAGAAGTTCCTTCATTTATAACTGAAGCATTAGTTCCGGGTGCACCAGTTGTTGTTGTTCCAATAGCTAGTGTTGTAGGACCGGCAGGTCCAGTTGGACCAGTAGGTCCTGGAATATACCTAGGACAACAACATTTTCTATGATGTTTCATTTCTTCTATTGCATTTCTTACAATGTCACTTTCGCATTCGAAATTATTTTGATTTAAATTTTCTTCCATGCATATTTCTCCTTTCAAGATATAATATGTAATTAGTTTAATATTAGGTATTATGTTTGTTGCATATTATAAAAAAATGTGATATTATCAACTTGTTTATTTGAAAAGTGGTGAAATAATGAAAGAAGTAATTATCCATACATTTATAGATTCTATTAAAATAGTTCCTTTTTTATTTGTTGCATTCATATTTATGGAATATATAGAGCATAAATTAAATAATAAAGGTAAAATGAAGATTAGAGAAGCTGGAAAATTTGGACCTATAGTAGGTAGTTTATTGGGAGCAATACCTCAGTGTGGTTTTTCTGTTATGGCTACTAATTTATATGCTACTAGAATAATAACATTAGGTACTCTTATTGCGATTTATTTATCTACTTCCGACGAAATGCTTCCAATATTAATTTCAAGAGGAGAAAATATAGGCGTTATATTATCTATAATTTTTATAAAAATATTAATAGGTATAATTTGTGGCTTTATAATAGATTTATTAATAGTAAAAAATAGAAAACAAAATATAGATATAAAAGATTTTTGTGAAGAGCAACATTGTGATTGTAAACATAGTTTAATTAAATCTTCAATTAAACATACTGTTAATATTTTTATATTTATACTAGTGTTTTCTTTGGCTTTAAGTACAGCTATTAATTATTTTGGAGAAGAAAACTTAGGTATAATGTTCTTTAAAGATAGTTTTTTTGGCCCATTTATTTCTAGTTTAATAGGTTTAATACCAAATTGTGCATCAAGTGTTATTTTAACAGAGTTATATTTAAATAATGTTATATCTTTTTCTTCAGTTATATCAGGATTATTAACAGGAAGTGGCGTTGCTCTTTTGGTTTTATTTAAAGTTAATAAGCCATTCATAGAAAACGTAAAAATAGTATTAATGCTTTATTTTATAGGAGCTTTTTCAGGAATTTTAATTAAGTTTATAACACTATTAATCTAATAATTATATATATATTACTATCACTAAAAACATTAGCTATTTATTTAGCTTATGTTTTTTGTTATAATTTTAAAGGAGATGATTTTAGATGAAAAAGCCAGTGGTTTTATGTATTTTAGATGGAGTAGGAATAAGAGATGAAATAAAAGGAAATGCGGTTAAAAATGCAAATATGCCAATGTTTAATTATCTTCTTCATAATTATCCTAATAGTTTGTTAGAAGCTAGTGGAAAAAAAGTGGGATTACCAGAAGGACAAATGGGAAATAGTGAAGTAGGTCATATGAATATAGGGGCTGGTAGGATAGTATATCAACCTCTTGAACTTATAAATAGTGAAATAGAAAATAAAAACTTTTTTAAAAATAAAAATATTTTAGAAGTTATTAACCATGTTAAGGAAAATAATTCAAAATTACATATAATGGGGTTATTAAGTGATGGAGGTGTGCACTCTCATATTAACCATTTACTTTCTTTGATTGATATGTGTAAGCTTAATAATGTTAAAGATGTTTATTTTGACTTATTTTTGGATGGAAGAGATACTTTTGATCATAGTGCTTATAATTATATTAAGATTTTAGAAGATAAACTACAAAAAGAAAAATTTGGTAATATTTCTACGATTAGTGGAAGGTATTATGCAATGGATAGGGATAATAACTGGGATAGGGTAAAATTATCCTATGATGCTATAGTAAATGGAATAGGTGAGCATTATTCTGATATAAAAACTATGATAGATGTTAATTATGAAAATAATGTTACTGATGAATTTATGAAACCTACCGTATTTTATGGAGAAAACTTAGAAGAAAATGATGGCGTGATTGTTTTTAACTTTAGGCCGGATAGAATAAGAGAATTATTCACTGCAATAACTAATCATAGTTTTGACTCTTTTGAAACAAAAAAGTTCTCTAATTTAAAGTTAGTTACAATGATGCCTGTAAGTGAAAGTGTTATTTGTTCCAATGCTTATGAACTACAAAATTTAAAAAATACTTTGGGAGAATATATTTCAAAAAAAGGTTTATCACAGTTAAGAATAGCTGAAACAGAAAAATATGCACATGTAACTTATTTCTTTGATGGTGGTGTTGAAAAAAAATTAGAAAATACAAAAAGAGTATTAATAAAATCACCTTCTGTTGCGACATATGATTTAAAACCTAGTATGTCAGCTGATGAAGTGACAGATAGCTTACTTAAAGAGTTAGATACTAATAGTTATGATGTTGTTATTCTTAATTATGCAAATGGTGATATGGTAGGTCATACTGGTAACTATAAAGCTACGATTGAGGCTTTAGAATTTTTGGATGATTGTTTAAAGAAACTTTATGATAAAGTAAAAGAAAAAGAAGGTATATTAATAGTTACCGCAGATCATGGTAATAGTGATGAAATGTTTGATCAAGAAAATAAGGTAGTAACTAGCCACACTACATCTAAGGTGCCATTTATAATTTCAAAAAAAGGACTTCATTTAAAAGATGGTAAATTGGCAGATATTGCACCGACGTTGCTTTCTTTATTAAATATTGAAATTCCAAAAGAAATGACAGGAGATAATTTAATAGTTGAGGTAGAAAATGAACAAAAAAACTAAAAGTAAAACACAAAATAAAAAAATTACGGATAAGAAAAAGATTAAAGAAAAAAATAAGAAACCATTAATGTATGTAATTGGTGCCTTAGTATTGCTTATTATAATTGTTATTATAGTATTAATGAGTTTTCCAAGAAAGACGAAAATTCTTTGTGAATATTCTGGAAGTAATAAAAATGGTATAACGCAGAATAGTTTTGTATCTTTTGTGATGAAAAAAGATAGTTTATCAGAAGTAAAAGAAATAAAGGAATTTGTTTTAGATGATGATAAAAAGAATACTTATTTAAGTATTTTGGAAGCAACGCTTGATGAAGTTTATAAAAATACTGATTATAATTATTCTGTAACTAAAGAAGAAAACAAAATTATTGTGAGTATTGAATATAAATCCAAAGATAAATTTGTTTTTGATAATGTAGATATTATGCTTGAAAATGAAGGTATAAGTGTTAACGTTATTTCTGAAGATAATACATCTAATCGTGAAGTTATTAAATTATCAGAAAAAAATGATGTAAAAAACATAAAAAAATTATTTAAAAATCACAATTATGTATGTAATTAAAAAAATCACTTGATTTTATTTGAAAATAATGTATCATTATTAATGGGAGTAAAATTATTCCCTTATTGCTTACGAGTAAAGAAATATTTCTTTACTCTTTTTATATAAAAAAAGTCTTATCATTTAAGACTTTTTTAATTTTTTGATTTTTGACTGCTTTTTTTCTAATACTTCACCTGTAGTAAACTTAATGCTCCTATTCTTTTTTGAAGCGCATTTTACTTTAACTTTTAAATTACTGCCTATTTTATACATAATATTATTTCTTTGACCAATTAAACAACTTAGATTTGGATAGTAGACAAAATCATCTTCTTTTAAATCTTTGATTTCAATAGTTCCTTCAAAACCTTCCTTGGTTCTTATTTTTACTGAGGTTTGAGAAATATAAGTTATTGTAGCTTCAAATTCCATTCCTATTTTTGTTTCTAGAAATTCAGCCATACGCATTTCTTTAGCTTCTCTTTCTGCTTTTTCGGCTTCTATACTTCTTTCCGTACAGTGATTGCTGATTTGTTTTAGTTTTTTTTCTAACTCATCATAATCTACAAAAACAAAATTTTTATATAACTTTATTAATCTATGTACTTCTAAGTCAATATATCTTCTAATTGGAGAAGTAAAATGGGTATAGTGTTTTAATGCTAGACCAAAATGTTTTTGGTTTAAGTTTGAATATTTCGCTTTTTTCATGGTACTCATAAGTAATAACTCTGATAAAATTTGATCGTTTTTTTCATTTTGACTTATCATTTTGGTTATATTTTGAATGTAAGTATTCATATTTACATTTTTACATCTTTTGCAATCATACCCAATATTTTCTAAAAGATCTAAAAAGCCTTGGATTTTATCTTCGTCAGGAGCCTCATGTATTCTATATAAAAATGGCAAACCTAAATAAAATGCATGTTTTGCAATAGTTTCATTCGCAAGTAACATAAAATTTTCAATTATTTTTTCCGCATCCTCCTGTTTCCTACTATTAAATTTAATATTTTCTCCTATTCCAGAAGCTTTGATTTCACTTTTATTGAAATTAATGTAACCTCTTTTTTCTTTTGCTTTTTCTAAAATTTGTGATAATCTATTCATTTCTTCTAAATCTTCTTTAAATTCTTCATATCCGTCAACATTAACATTATCTCTAAGTATCTTGTTAACATCTTCATATGTCATTTTCTTTTTAGAATTAATAATACTTTCATATATATCGTAGTTAACAACTTCTCCATTTTTATTTATTATCATTTCACAAGTTAAAGTTAATCGGTCTACGTTTGGATGAAGAGAGCATATGCCATTTGATATTTTAGGATGAAACATTGGGTTTACCGTATCATTTAGATATTGACTTGTGGCCCTTTCTTTAGCTTCATTATCTATAACAGAATTTTCTTTTATGTAATAAGAAACATCAGCTATATTTACATACAACTTGTAGTTATCATTGGGTAATTTTTCAAGACAGATTGAATCATCTATATCTTTCGTATCTGCACCATCAATTGTAAAAATTTTTTTATTTCTTAAATCTTTTCTACCTTCTTTTATTGCTTTTTCAGAGTTGACGCAACTTGGAATCTTTTTTAATTCTCTTAAATATTTTTCAGAAAATTCACATTCAAAGCCGTGATCATATAAAATAGTTTTTTCATCTAAATCTGGGTCATTTTTATGACCTATTTCTTTAACTAATACACCATCAACCTCTTTGGAAGTATCATTTGTTAATTTTACTAATAATATTGTACCAATACCATAATTTTCTAAATCTTTATTATCTATTTTTATTTCATTATTAAATTTGGAATTACATGCTGTTAAACTTGGCTTTCCATCTTTTAAAATAACTTCGCATGATATTTGTTCTTTTTTTCTTTTTAAAATTTTATCTAGTGAACCAAAAACATTTCCCTTTCCATCAACTTTTAAATTATTTAATGTAACTATATCGCCGGGAAGTAGACTTTTATGTTCATTTTTATATATATGAACTTCTTCATTTTTATCATTTTTTACAATTAGTTCTTTCTTGTTAGAAGATAAGCAAACTTTTCCGTAAAAGATATTTTCTTTTTTACTCATAAGGATGTAATTACCTTCTTTATTTTTGTACAATAACCCCTTTATTTCTAAAGTTTTAAGATTTTTATCTAAAACTTCAAGTTCTTCCTTATCTTCAATACTAAATTTTACTTGTAATTCTTTTAGACTTGCTTTTTGATTGTGCTCAAAAAAACTTAAAAGCTTAGTTTCTACTATACTCATAACCTATACCTCTCTTATATTTTTATTATACATTGAAAAAATAGCCTTTGTATATATTTTTGTTAGTTTTTCCTTGAAAAAAAAGAAGAAAACATATTATAATCGCCTAAAGAAAGGAGTTAGTATGGAAAGTGTTGAAAAGAAAAAAGAAAAAAAGTCTCTAAAAGAACTAAAAAAGATTTTTATTCTAATAAAAGAAGATAAATATAAGTTATTAATAGCATTTGTTTTAATGTTTATTAGTTCTCTTTTTTCCTTATCTAATGGATACTTGCAGGGAGAAATAACGGAAGCAATAGTAGCTTTAAGTATAAAAAAAGCTTTATTTTATTTGATTTTATACTTTTTCATATGCATGGTTTTTAATAACGTTATAAGTAATATAGGAGTTATGATAGCAAGTAAAATTGAGGCTAATTTATCTAGAAAGTTAAGTATTATGGTTTATAAAAAATCTCTTGATTTACCTTCTTATGCATTTGAAGAAAAAACAAGTGGTGAACTTATAAACAGAATAACTTCTGATACAGAAACGTTATCAAATACTTTTAATAGTATTATTCAAATATTTATTAATACTTTAGGATGTCTAGTAATTTTATTTTATGTATTTTTTAATTCTTGGGTTGTAGCCTTAGAAATTATATTTTTTGTTGTATTAATTTTTATCATTACTAAAAAATTTAATCCTAAAATAAAAAAGATTAATAATGAGCTAAAGACTAAAAAAGATTCTTATACGGCTTTATCAACAGAATCTATAAGGGGTATAAGGGAAATAAAGACTTTGGGTGTAAAAAAACAATTGGAAAATGAAATTTCAACTTTAAGGAGTTTAATCTTTAATAAAGAATTGGAAGATATATCTTTACATAGAAAATATTCTATTATAATGTGGTCACTTAGAATAACTTTTGAGGTTGTAGTTTTCGGAACTTGTCTTATTGAAATCTTCTATGGTAGGTCTACATTAGGATTTTTTATGGCTATGACTTGGTATGTTTATAGGTATACTTGGTTAATTGATAATTTAACAACAATGAATAGGATGTATCAAAAATTATTTGTTTCAATTAGAAGAATAAATGAAATAGTGGATAATAAATTATATGAAGATGAAAAATTCGGTGATTTAAATATTAAAAATCCTACGGGAAATATTATTTTTAAAAATGTTACTTTTGGGTATAAAGATGAAGATATAACTTTAAAAAAATTTAATGCTACTTTTGAAACAGGTAAAAAAATAGCAATTGTCGGTAAATCTGGGCAAGGAAAATCCACGTTATTTAATTTAATAACTAGAATTTTTGATCCTAATGAAGGTGAAATATTATTAGATGATGTTAATATAAAAGATTTGAGTGAAAAATCTCTTAGAAGTAATATTTCGGTTATAAGACAAGAACCATTTCTTTTTAATCGTACCATAAAAGAAAATCTTAAAATGGTTAATCCTAAATTAAGTTTGAAAGAAATAAAAGAATATTGTAAGAAAGCTTATTTAGACGAATATATAGAAAGCCTTCCATTAAAGTATGATACATTGTTAGGGGAAGGTGGAGTTAATTTATCAGGAGGTCAAAAACAACGTTTATCAATTGCAAGAAGTTTGGCTAAAAAAAGTAAAATAATATTATTTGATGAGGCAACATCGGCCTTGGATAATGAATCACAAGGTTATATAAAAAAAGTAATAAATGATTTAAGTAAGGATCATACTGTTATTATAATAGCGCACAGGTTATCTACTATAATTGATGCTGACATTATATATGTGGTAGATAAAGGAAAGATTGCTTCAGTAGGAAATCATAAAGAATTATTAAGAAAAAGTAAAGTTTATAAAAATTTATATAATTCAGAAGAGTAGAAAACTTTTACTCTTTTTTTGTATAAATGTAAAATTTTTACATAAGATAAAATATGAACAAAAAAATTAGCACTTAATATTGACAAGTGCTAAAAATAGTGGTATAACATAATTAGAAAGGAAGATGATATATATGAGTTTATTACCAAGAAATTATTTCGGTGATTTTTTTGATGACTTCATGCCAACTAGTAGGGAAGATAATATGAAATGTGATATTTATGAAAAAGATGGTGATTATCATATTGAAATGGATGTTCCTGGATTTGACAAAAATGAAATTAAGATTGAAGCTAAAAAAGATTATTTGACAATTACTGCCGAAAAATCAAGTGAAACAAATGATGAAGATAAGGATAAAAACTATATTCATCGTGAAAGGACTTATGGAAAATATCAAAGATCTTTCTACTTACATGATTTAGATTCTGAAAAAGTTAATGCAGAATTTAATAATGGAGTTTTAAAAATCACTGTTCCTAAAAAAGACGAAGAAGAAAACAAAAAATATATCGAGATAAAATAATGATCGTTTATGGTCATTATTTTTTTATGTGTGCCGTACATGGCATATATCTAGTTGGTGAAAGTCCAATACACGCGTAGGTATCGACGAAGTGTTAGGGAAGCACAAAGCATCAGTCGCGAGGCTTGGGGCTAAAG